>DATFXS010000807.1:0-3801 GCA_035315605.1 Polyangia bacterium | reverse complement strand
GACGATCGACGCTCCGGCGTTTGCGATCGTGTTGCAGCTACCGGAGATCCAGGTCTCGTAGGCCAGGGAGCCGTCGAAGGTCTGCAGCGCGACGACGCCGTTGCCGGTGATCACGTTGTAGTTGTGTTGAACCGTCGTGGTCGGCGGGCAGGTCAAGTCCCAGTTCATCGAGTTGCCGTCGGTCGACATCGCGCCTGACTGGGTCTCTGCGGGTGCCGGCTCGTTGCGCAGCAATGTCTGGATCGTCGTGCCGCCGCCGCCGACGGCCAGCTTGCCGTGGACCAGGCAGTCGCAGCTGGTGACGTAGCGGTAGCGCTCGACCAGGACGTAGGTTCCGTCCGGAATGGCGCCGCCGCTGAGCACGGGCGGGGTGCCACCGACCAGCGTCTCGCGGACGGCCGGCGTGTCGTCCACCAAGGTGTTGCACGCGGTTCCGCCCGCATCGCCGTCCGAACTGTCCGAGCCGACGATCCCGTCGGCGGCCGCGTCGCCGTTGTCAGTGCCCGGCCCGGCGTGATTCTTGCGATTGCAGCCGGCGGCCGCGAGCAGCCCGAGCCAGATAACCCAGACCCAGCGGTTCGACATAACGGACCTCCGATTATCTGAGCCCCGTCCGTGCCAACTGATCAAGATTTCCCGCGCCTGTCGCAACAATGTTGCAAACGACGGCGGCGGGTCCGGTTCACCGGCATCCGAAAACCGGCCGGCGATCTCCGAAAACCAGAGCCGTCCGGCCCCGGCTTCTTCAGCAAGACCACGCAGCGCGCGCACTGACGGCCCACTGGACGCGCGCGCGACGGGAACTCCGTTTGCAGCCGCACGCTGGCGATGCGAACCACCAGTCTGCGATCCGCCACCTTTCTCGCGGCCGCGGCCGCTTGCCTGATTTTCGGCGCGACGGCGTGCGACGGCCCGCCCGGGTCGCGGAAAATGGGTTCCGGCACCGTTGCGCTCGCCCTGCAGATCCCCGGGAACGCGACGATCAACACGGTTGGCTGGACGATCACGGGGCCGTCGTCGTTCTCCCGGACAGGGACGATCGACGTCAGTCAGAGCGCGACGATCTCGACGACGATCGGCGCCATCCCGGCGGGCGCCGGGTATTCGATCGCGCTGTCGGCGATGACGACCACCGGCGGGACTTCCTGCGGCGGCTCGGCTCCATTCAACATGACCGCCGGTCAGACCACACAGGTGGCGGTCCACCTCGTCTGTCAGGAGGCGCCGCGGTTCGGCAGCGTGCTCATCAACGGTACCATCAACATCTGTCCGCAGATCGACGCGCTGGGCGCGAGCCCGGCCGAGGCGCTGGTCGGACGATCGATCGGCCTCAGCTCGTCGGCGCACGACAGCGACGCCGGTCCGTCGGCGCTCACGTACAGCTGGTCGGCGTCCAGCGGCATCCTGACGGGCGCGACCACGCCGGACCCGCGCTTCACGTGCACCGCGCCGGGCACGGCGACGCTCACGCTCACGGTCTCCGACGGCGATGCCGCGGCGGGTTGCCCCGCCGTCCAGTCCGTGACCGTCGCGTGCACCGCGCCAAGCGGCAACAACGCCTGCGCGCTCAGCAACGGCGCGGGCCCGATCCGCCACGTCATCCACATCCAGTTCGACAACACGCACCTCAATCGCGACCGCGCGGCCGTCCCGTCCGATCTCGAGCAGATGCCGCACCTGCTGAACTTCATTCGCGGCAACGGGACGATGATGGCGAACGATCACACGATCCTGATCTCACACACCGCCGGTGGGATCCTCTCCACGCTGACCGGCGTCTATCCCGACCGCCACGGCCAGACCGTCTCGAACAGCTACGCGCGCATTCTGGGGGGCGTGGGTGGCTTACCGGTCTTCGAGTTCCCCAGCTCGTTCGGATACTGGACTGACCAGGCCAGCAACAACACCACGCTGCCGAACATGATCGGCCCCGACGGTTCGAACATTCCGGCGCCGTGGACGCCGTTCACGCGCGCCGGCTGCGACTTCGGCGCGGTCTCGACGGCGAACGCCGTCCTCGAGAACACGGGCACCAACGCGGCCGGCGACGTCACCAAGGTCTTCGGGGTCGGGTCGCCCCAGTTCATCGAGGCCCAGATGTCGGCGGCGGCCCCCTCGGGCAGCGCCGCCCGCAACAAGGCGCAGACCGACCTGGTCGGCTTCGCGGTCCACTGCGCGCCCGGCTCGGCGACCTGCGCGGCGGGTCAGGCGGATCTGCTCCCCTCGGAGCCGGGCGGTTACAGCGGATTCAACGCGCTGTTCGGCGCGCAGCAGATCGACCCCCTGCTGACCGGCATGCCGGCGTCGGTGCCGCTGACCGACCTGCTGGGCCAGCCGATCGTCGATTCGTTCGGCCAGCCGGGCTTCCCCGGGTTCGACGGCATGTCGGCGGCCGCGTCGCTGGCGTACATCGCGGCGATGCAGGAGCACGGCATCCCGGTGACGTACGCGTACATCTCGGACGCGCACGACAACCACGGCGTGGCCGGCAGCTCGCACACCGCCTTCGGCCCCGGCTCGGCTGGCTACGTGGCCCAGCTGAAGTCGTATGACGACGCATTCGCGGCGTTCTTCGCCCGCCTGGCCGCGGACGGCATCGACAAGAGCAACACGCTGTTCGTGTTCACCGTCGACGAGGGCGATCACTTCGTGGGCGGCGCGCCGACGCCGGCCAACTGCGACGGCGTCAACGTGCCGTGCGACTGGACCAACCAGGTCGGCGAGGTCCAGGCCAATATCGACCTGCTGGTGCAGAACCAGTTCCCGACGCTGGCCAGCAAGTTCCTCGGGTCGTCGGCGCCGAACGCGTTCACGGTGCACGGCGACGACGCGCCGACGTTCTACCTGGCGAAGAAGGGCGTCGGGGCGCTCGGCCAGACCGATCCCGACACGCGCGACTTCGAGCGCCAGATCGCGAACCTGACGGCCGTCAACCCGTACACGGGGGCGACGGACAGGCTGCTGGTGCAGTACGCCGACCAGACCGGCATGAAAGCCTGGCACATGCTGGTGAACGCCGACCCGCTGCGCAATGCGCAGTTCGTGTTCTTCGGCGATCCCACCTATTTCATCACCGACTTCCCGTCGTCGACCTGCCTGACGTGCATCGGTCCGGCCTTCGCCTGGAACCACGGTGACATCCAGCCGGAGATCGCGCAGACGTGGGTCGGCTTCGTCGGTCCGGGCGTGCGCCAGCAGCCCGACGTCACGATCTTCAGCGACCACACCGACGTGCGGCCGACGATCCTGGGACTCCTCGGTCTGAGCGACACCTACGTCAGCGACGGCCGCGTGATCACCCAACTGCTGACGCCGGCGGCCACGGGCGCGTCGCTGGCCGCGAACCAGGCCACGGTGGAGCAGCTTGGCGACAGCTACAAGGCGATCATGGCGTCGTTCGGAGCCTTCGCGACGCACATGATGCCGCCGTCGACCTGCGCGCTGCGCAGCAACGACACGATCTACGCCTCGCTGGAGGGGCAGATCGGGATGCTGGTGGCGCGCCGCGATCCGCTGGCGGCGCAGATCCGCAGCGCGCTCGACGCCGCGGAGTTCGGCGGCGCGCCGATCGATGTCGGGCAGGCGAACGGCTGGATTGCGCAGGCGACCACGCTGCTGTCCGATGCGGCGGCGCTGGACGCCTCGATCCCGAGCATCTGTCCACCAGGAGGTGGCACTGGCGGGGCTGCGGGAACGGGCGGGACTGGCGGCACCGGCGGGACAACGGGAACGGGCGGATCGACAGGAACGGGCGGATCGACAGGAGCGGGCGGGACCGCCGGAACGGGCGGAATGGCCGGA
>DATFXS010000806.1:0-2603 GCA_035315605.1 Polyangia bacterium | reverse complement strand
AACGGCGGCGCCGCCGCCGACGTCGGCGCCGCCGGCGCGACCGCCGCAGGTCCAGGTCTCACCGCCGCCGGCGGTCGATACGCAGCCGGATACGCCACCCCCGTCGTCGCCGGCTCCTCCGTCTCCGTCACCGCCGCCGTCGCTGGTCCCGCCGGCGGAGGCGCGGGTGGCCCCGGCCGCCGATCTGCAGCTGCACGCCACGGCCACGCCGGCGCCGCCGGAGCGTGCCGGCCCGCCTCTTCCGCGCTGGCTGCCGTGGGTCGGGCTGGGCGTGACGCTGGGGCTGGGCGCGGGCGCCGTCATCACGGGGCTCGGGGCCTCGCATCGTTATGATCAGCTGCGCGCTTCGTGCGGCCGGACCCCCGACGGGTGCGCGCCGGGGGACATCAACCAGGTCAAGTCGCGCGCGCTGACCGCGAACCTGCTCTGGGCCGCCACCGGCGTCAGTGCGGTCGCGACCGGTGTGATGGTCTACGTCAACACGCGCGAGGCCGGGTTCTCCGGCGTCTGGAGCTTCTGAGACGTGCGCCTCGCGTTCGCCTGCGCGTTCCTCGCTTGTGGCCTCGCGGCGTGTCGTTACGACTACGACGCGCTGATGGGCACGGGCCGCGACGGCTCCGGAGCGGGAGGCGGCGCCGGCGCCGGCGTCGGCGGTCGCGGCGGCGGCGGCGGCAGCACCGGTCCCGGCGCGGCGGGCAATAGCGGGAGCGCCGGAGGTGGCGGCGGAGGCGACGGTGGGGAGGGCGCCGGTGCGGGAACCGGCGGCGGCGGGACCGTCGGGTCGGCCGGAACTGGCGGAAGCAGCGCGGGAGGCACGGGTGCGCGGGGAGGGACAGGCGGCGCCGGCGGTCTGGCCGGGACGGGTGGCGGCGCGGGCGTCGCGGGTCGCGGTGGCGCCGGCGGCGGCACCGGCGGGACGGCGGGCCGCGGCGGCGCGGGCGGCAGCGGCGGGAGCACGGGCGGCGCCTCGGGTCGTGGCGGTGCGGGCGGCGCGTCCGGACGTGGCGGCACTGGCGGCGGCGGTGCTGGCGGTGCGTCCGGCAGCGGCGGAACGGGCGGTGGCACTGCAGGAACCGGCGGCGGCGGCGGTGCCGTCGGCGGCGGTGGTGGGTCGGGCGGCTCGCCGGATGCGGACCTCGTGCTCTGGTACAAGTTCGACGACGGAACCGGGACGGTCGCGCTCGATTCGTCGACGGTCGCGGGAGCGCCGCGCAACGGGATGCTCGTGACGGCGGGATCGGGCGGCGCGGTGGCTTTCTCGACCATGCATCAGATCGGGACGTACGCGATCAGCCTGACGGCCAACGGCAGCACGGGCGGCGGCTACGTGACCGTGCCCAGCCTGAATGACATCGCGCCGGGCGCCGTCACGCTCTCGGCGTGGGTGAACGTCAGCACGGCCCAGCAATGGCAACGCGTGTTCGACCTCGGCACCAGCACGACCAGCAACCTCGCCCTCACCACGCACAACGGGTCGAACGCGGTCCGCTTCATCATCAGGAATGGCACCGTCTCGCAGGAGATCGCCAGCAACGTCACGCTGTCGACCGCGGCCTGGCACCATCTGGCCGTGGTGCTGCCGGAAGGTGCGACGTACACGGGCCAGCTTTACGTCGACGGCGTCTCGGTCGCGACCAACACGGCGATGACCCTGCACGCCGCCGATCTGGGCGCCACCACCAGCAACTTCATCGGCAAGTCCGAGTTCAGCGCCGACCCGTACTTCTCCGGTCTGATCGACGATTTTCGCGTCTACCGCCGGGCGCTCACCGCCGCCGAGATCGCGGCGCTGTACGCCGCGCGCTGACGGCCCGCGGCGCCGGGTGTTGCGCCGGTGTAAGGCCGCGGCCCCTCCGGCGTTCTACGGCAGGAGGACGATCATGCACCGTTCAACCCGTCTCGTGATTCTCGTCGCCTCGCTCGCGCTCTCGTGCCAGCGGGAATCGGCCCGGGCGCCCGCGCCGGTCGCCACCGCTTCACCAACCGCGAAGCTTCCGGGCCTGGACGGGCCGGCGGCGCGCCCGGCGCGCCGGCAGATCATCCGCAACGCGGATCTCGCCGTGGAGGACGACGATCCGGGGCGGGCCCAGCGAAAAGCAGTCGCCGTCGTCGAGCAGCTGGGAGGCTTCGCGCTCAGCACGGATGCCCAGAGCAGCGGCCGTGAGCCGGGGCGGGGCGAGCTGCGCATCGACCTGGTCCTCCGCGTTCCGGCGGACAGGTTCGAGGCCGCGCTCGCGGGGCTGCGCGCCCTGGGCCACGGCGCCGACCGCGAGCAGGTGACGGGCCAGGACGTCACCGAGGAGTTCATCGATCTGGAGGCGCGCATCCGCACCGAGCGCGCGCTGGAATCCCAGCTCCTGGACATCTTGAAGAGCACGAGGACCGTCAGCGAGATGATGGAGGTCCACGGCCGCCTCGCCGACGTGCGCGGCGAGATCGAAAAGATGGAAGGGCGCCGCCGATTCCTCGACAACCAGACGGCCTTCTCGACGATCCGCCTCGCGATCACCGGGCCCGCGTCGCGCGAGGGGCGGCGGTTCGGCGACACCATCCGCCACGCGACCGGTGATCTTGTGGCGGTCTCGTCGGGGATCGTGACGGGT
>DATFXS010000805.1:0-2727 GCA_035315605.1 Polyangia bacterium | reverse complement strand
AGATCGCAGCGCGATTCCGCCATCAACCGGCTCGGGCTTGACTGCAAATCAGCCAGTTGATCCTTTGAGACTTGTCCCTACGTTCCCCGGGGGAGGAGTGGGGGATGCGGTGGGTCGGGTTGGTCGTCGGTGGGGTGGTCGCCGTTGGGTGTGGAGGCGCGATCCATTCCGACAAGCCGCCTCCGGTTACGGGACATGACGGTGGCGTGGGCGTCGGGAGCCTCGCAGACGCGGGTGTCGCGGATGGCGGTCAGGGTGATCTCGGGGGCTCCGGGGATGCGCGTGCAGAGCGCGGGGGGGCGGTGGATGCCCGTCCGGCCGACGCCGCGACCGGACCGGCGAGCCCGGACGCCGGCGACGCTGGCCCGCCGCCACCGTTCTGTCCGCCGCTTGCCGCGAGCGCCGCGGTGGATCGTCAGAACGAAGCCTGGACCACACCGACGACAGTCCCGTTCTCCTGTGCGCGGATGCCGAACGCCTTCTTCTTTCCGCGTCCCGGGGCGGACGTTACGGCCCCCTACGCGCGTTGCGCCAGCTTCGCCGATGCGCGCGCGATCTCGCTCGCGGTCAGCCGCGACGGGAGCCGCGTCGCGCTGATCGGCATCGACGGCATCGCGCGGATCGTGGACGTCGCGTCCCGGACCGTCGTCGGCGTGCTGGCGCCACCGCGCGCGTCGGTCGGCCTGGCGGCGTTCTCGCCCTCCGGCGACACGATCCTCACCGTGGCGCGCGGCGAGCGCGTGGCCACGCTCTGGCGGGCCGATACGTTCGCGCCGATCTGGACGACCAGCTTGCCGGGCCATCTTTACGAGGACGAATATCCCGGAGCGGCGGCGTTCTCGCCGGACGGAGCGACCGTGCTGGTCTCGCCCGGCGCGCCGCTCTACCTGCTCGAGATCGCGACCGGCCGGATCCTGGCCACGAACGATCAGCTCGGCGGCGTCATTCTCGACGCCCGCTACGGCTGGCAGGGCCGCCGGATCGCGGCGCTCGTTTCGCCCCTCAGCGGGATGTGCGTCTACGGCCCCGTCGGGGGCTCCGTCTCGATCCTGGACCCGGACACGCTCGTGCCGATCGCGAAGCCGATGATCTGGCCGCAGACGAGCGACGAGACCCCGGGACCGGGTCAGCTCCTGGTGGCCGCCGATGCCGATCTGATGGTGACGACCGCCGTGGAAGCGTACCCGGCCCCGCCGCCGAATGCGTTCCGGCTCAGCGACGGCGGCCCGGTCCCCACGCCGGCGCTCGCCAAGTTCCCCCTGGCTCTTTCGCCGGACGGAACGACGGCGCTGATGGCCGGCGCCGGCACGCTCGACCTGGTGCGCCTCTCCGACGGCGCGTCAATCGCCAGCACGGCCGCGGCCGCGCCGACTGCGGTGGCCTTCTCGGCCGACGGCTCGACCGTGGCCGCCGGTTCCAGCGGTGATGACCTGCTCGGCACATGGCGCCCGGCCGGCGGCTCGCTCGTTCCCACCTGCGCGGCCGACGCTCGTGTCAGCGACGAGGGCGCTGTAAGCACGTCGCTGTCAGCGGACGGGGAGACGATCGCAGTCGACTGGGGCACGCAGATCCGCGTCCTGCGCCGCGGCGACGGATCGACCGTGTCCACGATCGACCACCAGCATCAACTGGCATTCCCCGAGCTGCTGTCGCCGGACGGGCGATACCTCATCGCCGCGTTCTGGGCCCCCACGCCGACCACACCCCAATATCCGTTGGCGGTCTTCCGCACGTTCGACGGCGCTCAGGTCGCGGACCTCGGGGACGAGTACTCCTTCCAGGGAGGCCGTTGGTACTCCTTTGCTTTCCAGCCGGATGCGCTGCGACTCTTCGGCGGCCTCGGAACGAACACGGGCGGCGGGATCATGCAGATCGATCTCCAGACGGGAGCCGTGGCCCCCAAACCGCTCGTGGACAGCTCGCCGGGGCTGATGGGACTCTCCGGCGACTGCCTGCTGCTCCTCGGTGCGAACGCGACGCTCGTCCGTTCCTGCGGCAGCTGCCAGCCGTTGCCCGTCGCGAGGAACACGAACCACGGCGTCGTCTCGCAGGACGGCGCCAGCTATCTGAGCCCGGACGGCGACACCGAGGTGACGGGGACGGTCCTTTGGAACATCGCCGCGGCGCCCGGCGTGATCCGGGCCTATCCGCCGCGCCCGGAGGAGGCGATGTGGCAGGTCAGCGAAACGCCCGTCGCCGTCAGCACGCACGGCGGCCGGGTGATCACGGGCGCGTTCGAGAACACGCCGTGCTCGTGGGCGCCGGGCTTCACGTCGCGCGTCCACGACGTCGCGACGGACACGCTGATCGACGAGCTTCCGCCCCGCCCCACGTCCAGCAGCGCCGACCTGGCGGTCATCGCCTACGGCCCGGTGCTCTGGTGCGCGCGATGACGGCCCGAAGAAATCGCCCGCGTGTATGATGACGCGCCGAGGGCGCGACATGAGGTCCGGCGTGCTTGTGCTGCTGGCGGCGATCGGCGCGATCGCCTGCGCGCCCCCGCAAGCCGTGGCGCCCGGCCGTTCGCTGCCTCCGCCGCCGCAGGCCGCGATCCGCGTGCTGATTCTCGACGGGCAGAACAACCACGACTGGACGCGCGTGACCGCGTCGCTGCGCGCGACGCTGGAAGATGCCGGGCTATTCGCGGTGGCGGTGACGACGACGCCGCCGGCCGGCAGCGCGCCGGAGGCGTGGGACGCGTGGCAGCCCGACTTCGCCGCCGCCGAC
>DATFXS010000804.1:0-4943 GCA_035315605.1 Polyangia bacterium | reverse complement strand
ATCGGCGCAAGCCGCAAACGATTTCCGTCATCGGGTCAGGCGAGGGCGGCGGTGTTGCTCCGCGCCAACACCCGCGCGAAACGGATTCGACGCGCCGGCCCGCGCGCTTCCGGCAAGAAGCAAAGCATCGACACCGCAGCGACGCGTGTAGCACCAAGGCGTCGCCACGGATGTACAGAGAAGCCTGTGCCGGCCTCGCGCCGGAAATTCATCAATGCGCAGCACAGCCGGAGGCGCACCGTGCTTCCTTGAACGTCGACCACCGCGCGCGCGGATCAACAGTTGATCCGTTCCGTTCGGTTGATCTCGATGTACGTTTCCGCCCCGTAGGTTTCAGGGCCACTGGCCAGGTGTGTTTGGGATGCGCGGACTGCTCTCTCTACGAGCGACGGATTCATTGGCGGGCGTTCCGGTGTTGCCGGCGCGAGGCAACCCTGTGCGTCGCGCGCTGATCGCGACGCTGCTCGTGTGCGGCGGGTACTTCGCGGGCGGCGCCGTCGGAATGGGATTGCGGTTGGTGCCGGGCGGCGCTTCGGAGATATGGCTGCCGCAGGGGATCCTGCTGGCCGCGCTGATGACGGCCCCCTTCAGCCGCTGGTGGCTGTACACGCTGGCGCTGCTGCCGACCCACATGTACCTGACGTCCATCTACAACCCGCAGGTGCCGGCCGCGATGATGTACGTTCAATTCGCCGGCCAGATCGTGCAAGCCGCGGTGGCCGCCGCGTTGCTGCGGCCCTTTCTCGGCAATCCGCCGCGGCTGGACAGCCTGCGCCGCATGAGCGTGTTCATCTTCGGCGCGACCTTTCTGGTGCCGTGTGCCGTGCAGGCCGTCGTGGTCGGCGCGTACCTCGCCAGCGGCTTCGTCCACGAGTTCTGGGCGCCGTGGCAGCAGCGTGTGCTGGCGAGGATGGCCGGCGCGGTCATCATCGCGGCGCCGATCCTTCACTTCGCGGCCAACGGGTTGGCGCCGATCGGGCGACAGCCTCGTCGCGTCGCGGAGCTCGCGCTGCTGACCGGTTGCTTGAGCGCGGCGATCCCGCTGTTTTTCATGGGGGAGGCGGGCCACGCACCGCACCAGTGGCTGGTGATCATACCGTTGCCGTTCCTGCTGTGGTCGGCGGTCCGCTTCGGCCCCGGCGCGCTGGGCTTGCACCTGCTGGTCGTCCTGATGGCGGCGCTGCTGTGCACGAAGGCGGGCCGGGGGCCGTTCGTCACCGGGTCGGTCGCGCAGATCATCGTCGCGTTGCAGGGGTTCTTCCTCTTCATCTCGATCCCGTTGATGCTGCTCGCGGCGCTGGTGTGGCAGTACCAGCGGGCGGTGGCGAGCTTGCGCCGCAGCAAGGAGCAGTACCGCTCGGTGGTCGAAGATCAGTCCGACCTCATCTGCCGCTTCCTGGCCGACGGCACCTACACGTTCGTCAACGCCGCGTACTGCCGCTACGTGCAGCGCTCGGCCGAGGAGCTGGCCGGCCAGACGTTCTGGCAGTTGGTTCCGGCGTACCTGCGCACGCACACGGAGGCGTTTCTGGCCGCCATCACGCCCGAGAAGCCCTTCGGCTCCATCGAGTACGAGGTGGCGGGACCGGGGGGCGAAGCGCGCTGGATGGAGTGGACCGACCGCGGATTCTTCGACGACCGTGGCCGCCTCATCGAATTCCAGGCCGTCGGCCACGACATCACCGACCGCAAGCGCGCCGAGGAGGTGATCAAACAGAGCGAGGAGCAGGTCCGGCATTTCGTGCAGCACGTCCCGGCGGCGGTCGCGATGTTCGACCGCGAGATGCGCTACCTCATCTACAGCCCGCGCTGGCTGACCGACTACAAGCTTGGCGATCAGGACCTGGTCGGCCGCAGTCACTACGAGGTGTTCCCCGAGATACCCGAGCGCTGGAAGGAGGTGCACCGCCGGTGCCTGGCGGGCGCGGTGGCGGTGCACGACGACGACTCGTTCCTCAGGACCAACGGATCCACGGAGTTGCTGCGCTGGGAGGTCCGGCCGTGGCGAAACGCGCGCAACGAGATCGGCGGCATCATCATGTTCACCGAGGTGATCACGGAGAGAAAGCGCGCGGAAGAGGAGCACCGACAGCTGGTGGCACAGGCGCGCGTGGCCGAGGCGTTGCGGGAGGTCGATCGCCGCAAGGACGAATTTCTGGCCATGCTGTCCCACGAGCTGCGCAACCCGCTGGCGCCGATCGCGATGGCCCTCGAGATCATGCGGCTCCGGGAACCGGCCGACGATTCGATGATGTGGGCGCGCGACGTGATCGGCCGGCAGACCGCGCAGCTCACGCGCCTGGTAGACGATCTGCTGGACGTCTCACGCATCACGTTGGGAAAGATCACCCTGAACCGATCGGCGCTGGACCTCCATCCGATCGTCGCGCAGGCGATCGAGTCGTCGCAGCCCTTGCTGACCGCGCGTCATCATCATCTGGCGATCGACGTGTCGGCGGAGCCGCTGCCGATCTGGGGCGACGGCGCGCGGTTGACACAGATCATCTCGAACCTGCTGAACAACGCGGCCCGGTTCACCCCCGAAGGAGGCCACATCGTGCTGGCGGTGCGGCGGGAAGGAGCGCGCGTCGTCCTGTCCGTGAGGGACGATGGCATCGGCATCCCGTCCGACATGCGCGAGCGCGTGTTCGACATGTTCACGCAGATCGTGTCGCCCGGCCAGCGCAAGCAGGAGGGCTTGGGCATCGGGCTGGCGCTGGGCAAGCGGCTGGTCGAGATGCACGACGGCGAAATCGAGGCGCGCAGCGAGGGGCCCGGGCGCGGCAGCGAGCTGGTCGTGCGGCTGCCGATCGCCGCCGATGATCGGACGCTGCGGATGCTCGCGGACCGGGCGGCCGGCGGCGACGGCGCGGCCGAACTGCGCCCGGAGCGGATCCTGGTCGTCGACGACAACATCGACGCGGCCGAAGCCTTGTCGCGCCTGTTGCGGCTGCAGGCCCACGAGGTGCGCGTGGCATACGACGGGCCGGCGGCGCTGGCGGCCGCGCGCGACATGGACCCCGACGTCGTGTTGCTGGACATCGGCCTGCCCGAGATGGACGGGCTCGAGGTGGCCAAGAGCCTACGCGCGCGCGGCGACGGGCCGCGCCCCCTGCTGGTGGCCATGACCGGGTTCGGACAGGCAGAGGACCGCGCGCGCACCGCCGCGGCCGGCTTCGACCACCACCTGACCAAGCCGGTCGACCCGAAGCTGCTGCAGTCGCTGATGCAGACCGCCCGGGGGGCCGGCGCGTAGGGTATCGTCGCCCGGCCCCATGCCCGAGCCATCACCCAAGCGGATCCTGGTCGTCGACGTCGGCGGCACGCGCGTCAAGCTGCTCGCCACCGGGCAGACCTTGAAGCGAACCATCGACTCGGGGCCGCGGCTCACGCCGCGGGCCATGGTCGCGGGGGTGAAGAAGCTGACCGCGGACTGGGAGTACGACGTCGTGTCGCTCGGCGTGCCGGCCCCGGTCGTGCGCGGGCGCGTGGTGGCCGACCCCGTCAACCTCGGAGCGGGGTGGATGGGCTTCGATTTCGCGGAGGCGTTCGCCTGTCCCGTGAAGGTCATCAACGACGCCGCGATGCAGGCGGTGGGCGCCTATCGCCGCGGCCGCATGCTGTTCCTGGGCATCGGCACGGGCCTCGGTTCCGCGCTGATCCTGAACGGCAACCTCGAACCCCTGGAGGTTGGGCATCTTCCGTACCGCAAGGGCCGCACCTTCGAGGACTACGTGGGGCTGCGAGGGCTCAAGCGTCTGGGCAAGAAGCGCTGGCGAAAACACGTCCTGGCCGTCGTCGCGCTGCTTCGGCGCGCGTTCCTCCCGGAGGACGTGGTGCTGGGCGGCGGCAACTCCAAAAAGCTCAAGGCCCTGCCCGAAGGCACGCGAATGGGCGCCAACGCCCACGCCTTCAAGGGCGGCTACGACCTGTGGACGTCCAAGGTCACGACCGACTCCTGACGGTCGTCGAGGCTTCGCTCCGTCCTTGCCGATCGGCCCGATGCGGGGCAGGCTTTGCGAATCGCCATGAGGTCGTTTTTGATCCACTGGTTGTTCACGGGCATTGCCCTCGCGGTCACCGCGCACTTCGTTCCGGGCATCCTGGTCAGCTCGACGGCTGCCCTGGTGTTCGGCGCGCTGATCCTTGGCTTCGTCAACGCGATCGTGCGACCGGTGCTGGTGATCCTGACGCTGCCGATCACGGTGCTGACGATCGGCCTCTTCTACTTGATCGTGAACGGCGCCGCGTTCGCGCTCGCAGCGGCGCTGGTCCCCGGGTTCGCGGTCGCGTCGTTCGGGACATCGGTCGTCGGGGCGCTTGGTGTGAGCGTGATCTCCTTTCTGCTCAACTGGCTGCTCGTCCCGGTGAACCCGCCCGCTCAGCCTCGGTCCTGATTCGTTCAAGCGGGCGGCGAGGCGCTAGGATGGAGCGCATGGAGATCGCGCGGAGTGATCTGGAACGCGCCGTGGCGGCCGGCATCGTCACCCCCCAGCAGGCCGACGCGCTGTGGGTGGCGCTGCAGGCGAGCGCGGCGGAGCGCGGGAGCGACGCCGCGCCTGGCGGGCCGGGCGAAGAGGTGGTCCCGCGACCGCGGTTCGACTTCGTCCACGTCGCCTACTACTTCGGCGCCTTGATCGTCATTGGCGCGATGGGTTGGTTCATGACACTCGGCTGGGAGAGCTTCGGCGGCGGCGGCATCCTCGCCATCTCCTGCGGCTATGCCCTCGCCTTCGTCGCGGTCGGGCGGAGCCTGTGGCGCCGGGTGGACCTGCGGATTCCAGGCGGCCTGCTGATCGCGATGGCGGTCGGGATGACGCCGCTCGGGACCTACGGGCTCGAGCGCCTGCTCGGCTGGTGGCCGGCGGCCGATCCCGGCACGTACCAGGGGTTCCACGAGTGGGTGAAGGGGGGCTGGTTCGCCATGGAGGTGGCGACGATTC
>DATFXS010000803.1:0-14087 GCA_035315605.1 Polyangia bacterium | reverse complement strand
GTGCTGGCCTGGACGGGCGGCGCGCGGCAGGACGGAAGCGTGCCGCTGCGGGCCGCGCTGGCGGCGTTCGCGGCGACGACGGTCCTGGCGGCGCTGGTGGCGGCGCTTCGCCGCGCGCCGGGCGCGCCGTACGCCGCGGGCGAGATCGTGCGCCTGCTGGCGATCGTCGGCGTGGCCGCGGGGGCGGCCCAGGCGGCGCGCGATCCGATCTGGCGGCGGCGCCTGTTCGAGGCGATCGCCATCGCGGCGGGCATCGTGTCGCTGGTCGGGTTGCTGCAGCACCTGCAACTGCTGCCGTTCGCGCTGCCGGTCATCAGCGTCCCGGGCTCGACGTTCGGCAACCGCAACATGGGAGGCGAAGCGGTGGCGGTGGCGTTGCCGTTCGCGCTGGCCCTTGCGGCCGGGCCGCGCCGGTTCCCGGCGCTGGCGGCCGGCGCGCTGCTGGCGTCGCTGCTGTATCTGGCGGCGACGCGCGCGCGTGGCGCATGGATCGGCGGCGGGGCCGGGATCGTCGCGTTCTTCGTGGTCCGGCGGCCGGCGGTGCCGCGCCGGGCCTGGCTGCTCATGCCGGTGATCGCCGGCGGCGCGCTGGCGGCGGCGCTTCTTCCGGGACGCTGGCAGGCGCGCGATGCGCTCGACACGAAACGTTACGAGCCGGGCGCGCGGATCGTGCTGGAGGCGCTCGACCCGGCCTCGTCGGTGGCGCGCACCCGCCTCGGGCTCTGGCGGCGGACGCTGGCGATGTATCGCGCGCATCCGCTGACTGGCGTCGGTCCCGGGAATTTCCCGGTGCTGTTTCCGCTGTACGCCGAGCCGAGCGCGGCCGCGGACGGCATCATGTCGGCGACGATGGTTCCGCGAAGGCCCCACAACGAGCTGCTCGAGCGGTTGACGGAGACCGGGCCGCTCGGTCTGGCCGCATTCGCGGCGCTGTTCGGCGCCGCGTTCGCGACGGCGCTGGCGAGCGGACGGGCGTCGCGCGGCCAGCCCGTCGCCGCCGGAACGATCGGAGATCTGGACGCCGCCGCGGCAGGAGCGGGTGGGGTGGCGGCCTGCCTCGGCTGCGGGTTGACCGCGTTCCCGCTCGCCATGCCGGCGACGGCGTTGCTGTTCGGCGTCGCGCTGGGTCTGCTGGATGCGCTCGTGCCGGCGACGGCGGACGCGCGCGCCGCCAGCGCGACCTCCGGACAGGTGGGCCGCGCGCGGGTGCTCGCGGTCCGCGCAGCCGCCGCGCTCGCCGTCGTCGGGGCAGGCTGGCTCGCCGCCGGCGTCCTCGCGACGTCGTACTGGCGGGGCCAGGCGCGCGCGGCCGCGGCCCTGGCTGGCGATCGCCAGCCGGACGTTCCGGCGGCGCTGACCGATCTGGCCCGGGCGTCCCGCTGGCCGCGCCTCGACTCCGTCCGTTTCGACATCGCGCTGCGCAGCTCGCAGCTGGCGCTCCGGATCGATCGGGCCCCGGCGGCGCTGGAGTCGGCGGACCGCGCGCTCGCGCTCGAGCCGAGCTCCCCGCACGCGCTGGCGGCGCGCGCGGCCGCGGAACTGTCGCTCGGGCGCGAAGGGCAGGCGGCCGACGACGCCGAGCGGGCGCTGCACCTGTTCTTCGATCTTCCGTCGGCGCGCACGACGCTGGAGGCGGCGCGCAAGATCGCGCTGACGCGACGGCTGATCGAGACGCGGCTGCGCCAGGCCCAAGAAGAGGGGCTTTTCATCCACTGACCATGTCCGAGCCGCGCGTCGCCATCGTCCACGACTGGCTGGTCTCGATGCGGGGCGGCGAGCGCGTGCTCGAATCGCTCTGCCGCCTGTATCCGCGCGCCGACGTCTTCACGCTCCGCTACGACCGCCGCAATTTGTCGCCCGAGATCACGTCGCACACCGTGACGGCGTCGTTCGTCGATCGGATCGCCCGCGCGCTGCCGCTCGGGCGGGCCGGCTTCCGGATGCTGCTGCCGCTGTTCCCGGCCGCCATCGAATCGTTCCGCCTCGACGGGTATGACCTGGTGATCTCCAGCAGCCACGCCGTGGCGAAGGGCGCGCGGCCTCCGGCGGGGGCGCTCTGCGTCTCCTACGTGCACTCGCCGATGCGCTACGTCTGGGAGGCGGAGGGCGCCTACCGCTCGCACGTCCCGGGTGGTGCGCTCGGCCGGGCGGCGTTCGCGCTGGTGGCGAACCGGTTGCGGCGCTGGGACCGCGCCGTGACGGGCCGGGCGGTGGCGCTGGCCGCCAACAGCACGTACACGCGGGAGCGCATCCAGCGCTACTACGGCCGGGACGCGGTCGTCATCGAGCCGCCCGTCGACACGCGCCGCTTCGCGCGGCTTCCCGATCCGCCGAACGGGCACGGCGGCGCGCCGACGTACCTGTGCGTCTCGGCGCTGGTGCCGTACAAGCGCGTCGAGCTGGCGGTGCGCGCGATGAGCGGGCGCGGCGGGCGTCTGGTGGTCGTCGGCGAGGGGCCCGATCGGGATCGCCTGACCAAGCTGGCGCCGCCCAACGTCGAGCTGCGCGGGCGCGTCGCCGACGACGAGCTGGATCGTCTGTACGCCGACTGCCACGCGGTCATCCATCCCGCCATCGACGACTTCGGCATCGTTCCGGTCGAGGCGCTGGCGGCGGGGCGGCCCGTCGTCGCGTTCGCGGAGGGGGGCGCGGCCGACTCGATCCGCGACGGCGAGGGCGGGGCCGTGTTCGCCGAGGCGACGCCGGCCTCGCTGGCTTCGGCGCTCGATCGCCTAGAGGCCGGCACGTTCGCGCCCGCGCGCCTGCGCGAGCTGGCGCGCCGCTTCGATCGCCACGAGTTCGAGCGGCGCTTCGCCGCCTGGGTCGACGACACGCGCCGCGCGCGCGAGGCGCGGCCGACGTGACCGCCATCGCCGCGCCGGGGCGGGTGTTCGCGAACATGTTCGCGAAGGGGACGGCGTTCGTCGTCGAGAAGGGCGCGCAGATGGCGCTCGTCGCGATCGCGGGTCGCGAGCTCAAAACGGCCGGTTTCGGCCGGTTCTCGTTCGCGTCGACGCTCGCGGTCCTGCTGGCCTTCGGCAGCGACCTGGGGCTGACCACCTGGACGACGCGCGCGCTCGCGCGCAGCCCGGAGCGGAGCATCCCGGTGCTCGGCACCGGCCTGCGCCTGCGACTGGCCGCGTCGGGCGTGGTCATGCTCGCCTTCGCGGGCGTCGCGCTGACGGGCGCGGGCCGGGCGCCGGCGGTCGCGGTGCTGGCGCTCGGCGTCGCCGCGCTTCTGCGGGGCCTCTGCGACCACGCGCGCGCCGTGTTCCGCGCCCACGAACGGCTGGGTGACGAGAGCAAGGTCAACGTCGCGATCGGCGTCCTCGGCATGGGGGGCGGGATCGCCGGCCTGCTCGCGGGCGCCCACGGGATCGCCGCACTCGCGCTCGGCATCCTGGCAGGGACGCTCGCAGGCGCGCTCTACGGGTTCGTGCTGCTCGGGCGCAACTACGGCCCGTGGGCGGGGCCGGCCGACTGGACCCTGGCGCGGCGGATGCTGCGCGAGTCGGCGCCGTTCTGGCTGGCGGGCGCGTTCACGCTGCTCTACGCCCGCGCGGACCTGCTGCTCTTGACGTGGCGGTCGTCGGACGCCGAGGCCGGCGCCTACCGGGCCGCCGGCCAGATCGTCGAGGTGGCCAAGCAGCTTCCGTTCCTCCTGATGACGGCGACGTTTCCCCAGCTCGCGCGCGCCTTCCAGGAGTCGCGCGCCGCGCTGGCGCGGATCGAACGTGCGCTGACGGGGCTCTTGCTGGCGAGCGGCGTGATCGTCGCGGGCACGCTCGCCGCGGCGGCCGATCCGCTCGCGCCCCTCCTGTTCGGGCCGGATTTCACGCGCAGCGTGCCGGCGCTGCGCGTTGTGGCCCTCGCGCTGCCGCTGCAGTACTTGAACTGCGGCGTGCTGCACTTCTTCATCGCGCGGGACCGCGGCGGCCTCAACATGACGTTCGCGGGCGCGATGGTCGCCGTCAGCGCCACCGCCAATCTGGTCCTCGACCATCGCCTCGGCGCCGTCGGCGCGTCGACCGCCACCGTCGTCACCGAGGCGGCGCTGCTCGCCTGCTGCGCCTACGCCCTCCGCGTGCTGCGCCGCGAGGATCGCGCCTAGCGCGCGCCGCGGCGGCTGACGATCGCCGGGATCGTCCGGAGCAAGATCGCCAGATCCAGCCAGAGGGTCCACCGGTCGACGTACTCCAGATCCAGCGCCATCCACTCCGCGAAGGTCAGATCGCTGCGGCCGCTCACCTGCCAGAGGCAGGTCAGCCCGGGGCGGATCGACAGGCGGCGCCGGTGCCGGCCCGCCAGCGCGCGCGTCTCCTCGAGGGGCAGCGGCCGCGGCCCGACGATGCTCATCTGGCCCGCCAGCACGTTGAAGAGCTGCGGCAGCTCGTCCAGGCTGGCGCGGCGAAGGATCCGCCCCAGCCGCGTCACGCGCGGATCGTTGCGCATCTTGAACACCGGGCCGTCCATCTCGTTGAGGCCGGAGAGCGTGTCGCGCTCCTTGTCGGCGCCGTTGCGCATGGTCCGGAACTTCAGCATCCGGAACGGGTGACCGTAGAGGCCCCCGCGCCGCTGCACGTACAGCACGGGCCGGCCGATCCCGATCAGAACCGTCAGCGCGACCAGCAGCATGAGCGGCGAGAGCAGCAGGATCAGCAGCGCGGCCAGCAGGCGATCGGCGAACGCCTTGACGGCCAGCGTGCCCGCCGCCAGCTTGCGCGGCTGGTAGACGACGTAATCGCTGTTGCCGACGGTCTCGACGTCGGGCGGCGGCAGGGGCAACGACTGCGGTTCCAGCGGCACCGGCAGGAAGACGGGCAGGCCCGCCTCCGCGCACGCCCCGACGTACGCCATCATCCGCTCGGGCGGCAAGCGGCCGACGATGACGACCTCGTCGACCGCCCCGTTGCGAAAGCGCGCCTCCAGCGCCGCCGGATCGCCGCCGGTCCAGTGCTCGACGTGGCGTCCGCGCAGGCGCTCGAATTCGCGCGCCACTTCGTCGGCGGCCTCGCCGATCAGCAGCACGCGCGACTGGCCGCGACGGCGCGCGAGCCACGGCGCCTGCAACGCCTTCGCCACCAGCAACAGGGCGGTCGACATCACCAGGAAGACCATGATGAGCGATCGATTCAGCGACACCTGGGCGAACGTCAGGATCAGCCCGATCGCCGCCACGCCCCAGGCCTGGGTCATGATCACGCGCCGGACGATCTCCAGCTTCTCGCCGGTCAGCGTCTGCAGGCGGTGGATGCCCAGGCGATCGGCGGCGAAGATCCAGGTCGGCAGAAAAACCAGCAGCAGGTGCGCGTACTCGCCGGCGGCGACGGGCGGCTTCAACGACGGGATCGCGGCGACCAGCGCCCCGTGCGCGACCCGCGACAGCAGCATCGCCAGCAGGACGACGACGATGTCCTGCAGCAGAACCGTGGTCTCGAGCGATCGGTCGCGGGTCACGTGGCGGCCCTTGATCGATTCCCGGCCAGGCCCGTGACGATCCCGGCGAGCATCCAGAACAGGGCATAGGTCGGCGTGAACTCGAGGAAGTAATCGAAGAAGCCATGGACCAGGTAGGCGCCCAGGCCGGTCGCGACCCCGACAATCAGCAGGCCCGCGACCGACGCCGCGCCATGGACGCCGACCCCGGCGCGCGCGGCGCGCGCCAGGCCGACGATGATCAGAAGCAGCGCGGCGACGCCCGCCAGGCCGAGGCTGGCCAGGGTTTCGAGGTAGAGGTTGTTCGCGTGCAGGCGCACGTCGGGATCGCGAACGCCGATGTAGCGGTGATAGGCGCGCCGGAAGTTGTCGGGGCCGAGACCGAGCAGCGGGTGATCGCGCCAGGCGAGCACCGCCGCGCGCCAGAGCATTCCGCGGGACGCGCGGTCGAGGGGGGCCTCGGTGGCGGGCGGTACGATCGCGGCGGCTCGTCGGGTTTGCCCGTCCGCCATTCCGCCCGACTTGTCGACGTCGATGATGGCGTCGTAGCCGGGGTCTCCCTGTTCCCCGAACCAGGTCTTGTGTTCGTGGACCAGCTCGAGGTGCAACCGGTGGCGCCCCGGTTGATCGGGCGCACGCACGGTCGCGTGCAAACGGACCGTGGCCCCGGCCGAAATGTCCCGCGGCAGCCAGGTGCGGACGCCGTCGTACACCGCGAGCTTCCCGCTGGCGACGTCGTACCAGTGATAGCTCAGAGCGATCGGATTGGGTCCCGCCGCCGGCCACGGTCTCGCCCCCGCATTTCGGACGTCGATTTCGATCTGCACCTCCTCGGCCGGGGCGAGGGTCGCGGGCAACGTCTCCACCGGAACGATCGCAGAGCGGTACCAGACGTCATCCTTCCAGAATCGAAGCCGCAGCCCGGACAGCGACCCGACCATCGCATCGGCGATGGCGAGCAACACGAGCACCACCAGCACCGTCGGTGCCTGCCACCGTCCAGGTCTCCGGCGCACCAGGCCATAGACGGCCAGCGACGCCAGCACGACACCCGCCGTCAGCATGGCCGCGCGCGACGCGGTCAACGACAGCGCCACGACGATCATCACGGCCGCGATCGTCGCCGCGATCCTCCCGGCCCGGCTGCGCCCGCCCCGGCGGGCGTCCATCGCGGCGCCCGCCATCAGCGTCACGGGCAGCGCGGCCTCCAGGTACATCGCGGCGATGTTGGGATACTGGAATGGGCCGCTGGCGCGCGGCAGACCGAAGACATCGAAGGTCGAGACGTGGAATCGCGCCAGCGCCGCCCCGGCGCCCGGGACGTGAAGCTCGGCCCACATGAGGATGGCAGCCACGACGGCGCCGATGCTCATCGCGACGGTCACCGTCAAGGCGGCGGCCGGCGCGCGCAGCATGTTTGCGGCGGCGACGTAGAGCGCGATGCCGCCCATGTTACGAAGCGCAAACTTCATCGCGTCGCCTCGCGCAAGCGGCGCGTGCAGCGCCGACGTCAGCAACACGATCGCGAGGAGCGCGACGCCCGCGTGACGCGCGGCGATCCCGCGCCAAGGCAGCTCCTTGAGACGCGGCAGCACGTCGGCCGCGATCGCTGCGGCCGACAGCGCCAGGGCGACGTAGAGGATCAATTCGACGGACGACAGCTGCAGGGGCCCGACCCGCGCGAGCGGGGCCGCCAGCTCGAAGGGCAGGGCGAGCGCCGTCAGCGCCAGCGCGCCCCGTGCGGCGCGTCGCAGCGCGAAGACAGCCCTCGACCCCGGCGCCGCCGGCGACGCTGATGCCGCCGACCACGTCGGCGACGGCGACGAGGGGGACAAAGTCGACAATGTGGATTGCCGGTCAGGCATCGCGATACCGAAGGATCACGGAGGCCGCCGCAGCCACCCGCCCGTGGGCGAGTATACTCGCGGCTGGAGCGACGCAATGGCACGCGTCCTGTTCGCACACGGGCACCTGCTGAGGTTCGATCGCAAACAGTACGCGATCGGCAAACCGTATCCGCCGCTGGCGACGATCACGGCGGCGGCCTACCTGCGCTCGCTGGGTCACGAGGTCGCCCTTTTCGACCCGATGCTGGACGACGACATCAGCGGCTTCGCGCCGGCGCTGGAGCGGGCCCGGCCCGACGTGGTCGTCATCTACGACGACGTCTTCAACTGGTTCACGAAGATGTGCCTCGGCCGCATGCGCGAGGCGGCGCTGGGGATGATCGCCGCGGCGCGCGCGGCCGGCGCCCGGGTCGTCGTCTCCGGGCACGACTCCGCGGACGCGCCGGAGCTCTATCTTGGCGCCGGCGCCGACTTCGTCGCCATCGGCGAGGCGGAGATCACGCTGGGCGAGCTGCTGGCGCGCCTCGATGCGCCGGCCGGCGTCGCCGGCCTGGTTTTCCGGGATCGCGGGCTGGTGCGCCGGACGGGCCCGCGCGCCTTGCTCAAGGAGCTCGGGACGCTGCCGCTCGCGGCCTGGGATCTCGTCGACGTCGATCGCTACCGGGCGTTCTGGCGCGCGCGTCACGGCTATTTCTCGCTGAACGTCAACACGACGCGGGGCTGCCCGTACAAGTGCAACTGGTGCTCGAAGCCGGTCTACGGCAACACGTATCACACGCGCACGCCCGACGACGTCGTCGCCGAGATCCGGCTGCTGCGCGAGCGCTACGCGCCGGATCGCCTCTGGTTCTGCGACGACATCTTCGGGCTCAAGGCGCGCTGGCTGCACCCGTTTTCGGAGCGCATCGCCGCCGAGGGGCTGGCCCTGCCGTTCCTCTGCCAGACCCGGGCGGACCTGATGACGGCGGAGAACGTCGCGGCGCTGCGGCGCGCCGGCTGCGCCGAGACCTGGCTGGGCGTCGAATCGGGCGCGCAATCGGTCCTCGACGCGATGGACAAGGGTTTGACCCTGGATCAGGTGCGCGGGGCCGTGGCGCGCCTGCGCGGCGCTGGCATCCGGATCGGGTTCTTCCTGCAGTTCGGCTATCCGGGTGAGGGCTGGCGCGAGATCGAGATGACCCGCGATCTGGTCCGCGAGCTGGCGCCCGACGACATCGGCATCTCCGTCAGCTACCCGCTTCCGGGGACCCGGTTCCACGACAGCGTCCAGGCGCGCCTCGGCGAAAAGCGGAACTGGACGCAGAGCGACGACCTGGATCCCTTGTTTCCGGGGCGTTTCTCGCGTGATTTCTATCGGCGCTTGTCGCGAACGGTGCATGCGGAATTCCGGACACGGCATGCGTTGCGCGCGCTGCGAGGGCTGTGGGCTGCGCCACTTTCGTCGGACAATTCGAAATTGTCGACGGTGCGGAAATCCCTCAAGGCCTTGAGCGGCTTGGCGGAGTTGCCGTTGTGGCTCGCCAACACGGCTGTCCTAAACGCCCAAGTCGGTTTTAGCAGGCAGAAAATCGTACCGGGCTGATGTAGAAATTTGCCTTAAAGCAGGCAAAAAACCGCTGGGAAGCTGCGCTTCTCTTCTGGACAGCGGGCGATGGTTATCCTATGCATGTCCTGCGGAACGAGGACTAACACATGAACCGACACTTCAAAGAGTTGCTCGCGTTGTTGCTTCTCGGCCTTTCCATCGCGCTCGCACCTATCGCATGCAGCAGCGATAACAGCAGCGACGGCAGCGTCGATAGCATGACGAAGAGCTGAAGCTCGAAGTCGCGCCCCGCGCCGGAAACGCGTGGGGCAGCGCTGCGCGCAAAGCCCTTCTCAGACGTCAGATGCTCTCGGCGCGCGGATCACGCACGCCGAACAGACGCTGCCCGAGCGCAAGCTCCAGCGGGCGGCCATAGCTGCGCGTCGCGTATCGCCAGCGCGCCATGTTCTTGAGCAGCGCCTTGCCCCAAGCTGGCGTTCGGTAGTCCTGGACGGTCGGGAACCGACAGGCCAGGACGCGGGCGAAGTCCTGCACGCGCTGGCGGATGCGCGGTGTCAGCCAGGGCGCGTCCTGATGGCAGACCCAGCTGAGCCAGCGCGGTTCCGTCCATTCCTCGGGCGTCGAAGGCAGCGCCGGTCCCGACGGCCCGTACGTCTTCAGGACCGGCAGGTGCGCACCCTTCGGATCCTTGCGCAGCGCCGCGCGATCGACCTGCGGCGTCGGGCTGTAGAAATAGAGGATGATCTCGCAGGCCGGGTGAAGGTCCTTGAGCCTGCGGATGAAGGACAGCGTCTTCTCGATCTCGCCTTCTGGATCTTCCGGTCCGCCGAGAACGAACGAGAACTCCGGGATCACGCCGTATTCGCGGCAGCGCGCCGCCACCTCCAGCGTGTGATCGACGCGGCTCCCCTTGCGCATGGTGTTCAGGACGTCGTCGCTGGCGGCTTCCGCCCCGATGTACGTCATTCGCAGCCGACTCCGGCGAATGAGGTCCCAGGTCGACGGGCGGAACCGCGCCAGCGCGTCGGCGCGCGCGTAGCACCACCAGGGCATCGCCAGCTTCGCGAGCACCTCCAGGATCGGAACGCTGTTCTCCTCGCGATCGAAGAAGTTGTGGTCGTAGAACTGCACGCCGTCAGCGCCCCACCGATCGCGAAGCTGCGTCAGCGCCGTCTCGAGCCGGACGGGCGCGTCCAGTAGCGTGCTGCCGTTCCACATCGACACGACGCCGCAGAACTCGCACTTGAAGCGGCAGCCGAGGGCGGCCTGGTGCACGGCGGTGCGCCGGCCCATGAAGCTGGGGCGCAGGTAGCCGCGCACGTCGCCGAGCCGCTCGTAGGGGAGGGCGGGCAGCGCGTCCGGGTTGACGAGCGTGCGCTCCGGGTTGTGGACCGGGCGGGCATCGCGCTTCCAGGTCAGGCCGCGCACCTCCTGGATCGCGGACGGATCGCGGGCGGAATCGGCGGCCGACGGCAGGCCGGCGTCGGGCAGGCGCGCGAGCAGATCGAGCAGCGTCGCCTCGCCCTGACCGCGAATCAGGTAATCGACGTAAGGGGCGTTGATCGCGGAATCCGGGTAGAGCGTCGGGAAATAGCCACCCCACGCGATCGGCACGTTCGGATGGGCCGCCCGGATCGCCGCCGAGATCTCGATCGCCGGCGCGACCTGCGGCCCGGGCATGACCGTGACACCGACCAGCGCGTGCGGTCGGGCGGCCAGCGCGGCGCACGCGGCGTCCGCGATGGGGCCGAGGTTGCCGTCGAGAATCTGCCAGGGATGGCGGCCCTCGAGCACGGCGCCGAGGTTGAGAACCGACAGGGGCAGGCGGGTGCTGCTCGGCCGACACATGTACGGGTTGACGAGCAGCACCGCGGTCGCGGCGGCGGCTTGTGACGATCTCGAGGGCGTGTCAGATTGCATGTGCGCCACGCGGCGGTCGATGGAACGGGCGAGACGATTGTGCCGCCGCTTGTTTCACCGGGTCTACCACCGCTATGCCCTGTGGCAAATGGGCAGGCCGGTCACCCGCCTGCGGGGGCGGGCGCTGCTGACGGATCCCGAGGTCTTCCATCCGGTCTACTTCCTTTCCACGCCTGTGTTTCTCGACTATCTGGAGACGCTCCCGGTCGCGGGCAAGCAGCTGCTGGACATGGGCACGGGATCGGGAGCGGTCGGCCTGTTCGCCGCCCTTCGCGGCGCCACGGTCACCGCCTGCGACGTCAACCCGCGCGCGGTGACGCTGGCGGCGGAGAACGCGCGCCGCAACGGCGCCCGCATGGACGTCGTCGAGTCGAACCTGTTCGCGGCGCTGACCGGTCGGCGGTTCGACGTGATCTGCTTCAACCTGCCGTTCTATCCAGGCCAGGCACGCACGCGTTTCGACCACGCGTGGTTCGCGGGACCCGACTTCGAGACCGTGCGTGAATTTGCGGCCGGATGTCGCGAGGCGCTGGCGCCGGGCGGTGCGGTCGTCGTGATCTTCTCCGAGGACAGCGGTCGGGATCGGATCGTCTCGCTGTTCACCGCGGCGGGGCTCGCGCCGGTCGAGGAACGGAGCGCGAGGAAGTTCTTCGAGCGGTTTCACCTCTTGCGGTTGCATCCGGTGTCAGCGACGCCAGCCGAACAGCACGGGTAGCCGAGGCCCCGCGATGCCGCGCCAGGGGCGCAAGCGGTCGCGCCAGGGGACGCCCGGGCTGATGGTGACGAACCGGAACAGGCCGGGGGCGTCGAGCTCCGCACGGGTGAGGCCGCGGTAGCGCTCGGCGAGGTGTGCGGCGCCGAAACCGGCGTAGTGGGCGCGCGTTCGCTCGCGGGCCTCCTCGCGCCCAGCGGCGTGCGCGTAGACGGGCGAGTCCGCGATGATCAGGAGGCCGCCCGGGCGCAGCACGCGCCGGGCCTCGGCGAGCGCTCGCCCGACGTCGACCGCGTAATGGAGAGCGGCCGCTGCGATGACGGCGTCGAAGCTGCCCGCGCGGAGCGGCAGCGCCTCCAGATCCGCCGTGACACGGCCGACGCGCGGATCGCGGATCGCCGCCAGCCCGGTGTCGCCACCGTCGACGTCCAGCGCGGTCACCTGAAACGATCCCGCGAGCCGCCGCGCCAGCCAGCCGTTGCCGGCGCCGATGTCGAGCACGCGGTCGATGCCGGGCAGCGCCGCGAGCGCGGCGCGGATCAGGAGGTAGTGCAACGCCCGAATTCGCCAGGCGGCGGTGTTGCGCCCGGTCGAATCGCTGAACGGCAGCCGGCGCGCGAACTCGGGATCCGCGGAAGCGTAACCCTCCGCCAGGCGGACCCGGCGGTAGTCGTCGACGAATCTGTGGAACGTCGTCATCGGTCGCGTCTCGCTGCCTCGGCTTCGTTCGATGCTAGCATCGCCGCATCGCTCCCCCTCCCTTCACCGTCGCCGTGGCGAGCTGTGATTTCGACGCGGATCTCCAGGATCTCGAGCCGTTTTTCGAGAGGTATCACGCGATGACCGGTTGGGCCGAGGCGGTGGCGGGCGCGGGGGCGGCGGTGACCGTCGTGCAGCGATTCAGACGGGACGCCGTCGTCCGTCGCGGACCGGTCGAGTATCGCTTCGTCGCCTACGGCGGCACCCGGTCGCCGCTCGCCTGGGCTCTGGGCACGCGGCTGGTGCGCGAGATCGGGGCGACCCGACCGGACGCCGTCCATGTCGACGGGCTGGTCTTCCCCGGGCTGGTCGGCTGCCTGCGCGCACGGCTGCCGCGCCGCGCGGCCATCGTGGTCCAGGACCACGGCGGCGCGGGGGTGGAAGCAGGTGGTATGCGGAATCCGGCGAAGCGGCTGCTCTACGGCGCCGGGCTGGGCGCCGCCGACGGTTTCATGTTCACCGCCCGCGCGCAGGCCGAGCCGTGGCTGAGCGCGGGTGTGATTCGCGCGAGACACGCCGTCTACGAGGTGCCGGAGAGCAGCACCGACATGGCATCTTGGGGGGCGGCTGCCGACGCCGGCGCCGGCCTGCCGGGACGCCCGGCGATGCTGTGGGTCGGGCGGCTCGACACGAACAAGGATCCGCTGACTGTGCTGGACGGCTTCGCCCGCGCAGCCCCGTCGCTGCCGGACGCGGCGCTGACCCTGGTCTACGGCGATGACGTCGAGTTGCCGGCGGTCCAGGCCTGGCTCGGGGTGCACCCCGAGTTGCGGGCGCGCGTCCATCTTCGCGGTCGCCTCGAACGCAAGGCGCTGCCCGCCCTGTATCGGTCGGCCGACATCTTCGTCCTCGGCAGTCATCGCGAGGTCGCGTGCTTCTCGCTGATCGAAGCGCTGTCATGCGGGGTGACCCCGGTGGTGACCGACATTCCTGCCTTCCGCACACTGACGGCCGGCGGCCGCATCGGTGTCCTGTTCGCGCCCGGGAACGCCGACGCGCTCGCGCGGGCCATCGTGACGGCCAGCCAGGGTGACGCCGGTGCCCGGCGCCGGTCGGTGCGCGCGCATTTCGAAGGCGAGCTGAGCTGGCCGGCGGTCGGCGCCCGAGCGCTGGCCGCTTACCGATCGGCCGCGGCCGCCCGCCGGGCTAAAGTCGGAGCGCGATGGCCCGCCTAGCCGAAATGTCCGTCGCGGAGATGGTCGGGCTGTGGAAGGACTTCTGGCAGGGCGGGTACTACGAGGGCGATCCACTCGATCCGTTCGGCCAGAGCAGCTACGCCCAGATGGGATTCATCTCCGTGCTCAATGCGATCCATCAGGCCTGCATCAAGCCGAACGTCACGCCCGAGACGCACGTGCTCGAGATCGGCCCGGGCCGGGGCGCCTGGACGAAGACGATGCTCGGCGCGAAGGAGATCTGGTGCGTCGACGTGAACACGGCGGAGCACAACGGCTTCTGGCAACACGTGGGCGACGAGCACCGCCCGAAGGTCCGCTACCTGCAAGTCTCCGACTTTTCGTGCGACGGTCTGCCCGCCGCGCACTTCGACTTTCTCTTCTCGTACGGAACGTTCTGCCACATCCCGATCGAGGGCCAGCAACAGTACCTCCGCAACCTGGTCCCGAAGATGCGCAGGGGCGCACTCGCGGCCATCATGATTGCGGACTTTGACAAGTACAACGAGGCGGTCCGGCAGTACGGCAATTCCTCGCTCGCGTTTCGCCGCTATCCGGGCGGATTGAGGTTCGGCCGCAAGCTCTTCGACCTCGGGCGGGCGCTGCTGGAGATAGCGTACCTGCTCGCGGGGCGCCGCGCGCCAGGCGTGCTTTTCGATCCGATGGGACCGCGGGACAAGAACGCCGCCGAA
>DATFXS010000802.1:0-10253 GCA_035315605.1 Polyangia bacterium | reverse complement strand
TTGACGGGGCGGGACGCCGACCTCCACCTTCTTGACCTCGCCGTCGCG
This sequence comes from Polyangia bacterium, assembly GCA_035315605.1. Classification (GTDB taxonomy): domain Bacteria; phylum Myxococcota_A; class Polyangia; order Fen-1088; family Fen-1088; genus JADGRB01. The sequence goes on along the minus strand of DATFXS010000802.1, from coordinate 10,205 downwards.
CAGCGAGAACCGGAACCCCCAGCCGTCAACCACGCGTGAGGAAGGCAGCTTCGCGCTGACCCATATGTCGTGCTGGCCCGCGCGAACGAGCTTCCCTTCGCCGCCCCACTCGCCACACGTGCCGACGGCGACGTCATCGATCTTCACCTGCCCCTGCGGGAGCGCTCTCCCGCAGTATCTGTACATGGAGACGCCGTGTTGCTGGTCAGCCCAGCAACAACTGACGATCAGCCGCGCCATGCCCGGCGGTGGTGTATGCGCGCACGCCGCTAGCAGCAGCGCTGGGAGGGGGAAGATGAGCCACGCGCGCACCCGCCCGTCATTCTAGACGCAACCCCTTAGACCGGCTGCTGCGCGCGGTGGATTCCCTCGCGGACGCCGACGCGCGGCTTCCAGCCGAGCAGCTCGGCGGCGCGGCTCGAGTCGAACCGCCGCAACGCGAGCGCCGACTTCAGGCGGTAACGGGCGACGGGCGACTGCTTCTTGATCAACCCGAGGACCAGCTCGGAGGCGCCGCCCATCGCGAACACCACGGCCCGCGGCAGGCGGATCGCCTTCGCGCTCGGTCCGGCGACCTCCGCCAGCACCTGGTTCTGCGTCCACGGCTCGGGGTCGACGATCTGGATGATCTCGCCCTTCGCGAGCTTGCTGCCCGCCGCCAGCACCAGCGCGTCGATGACGTCGTCGATGTAGACGAGCGGCAGCGGGATCTCGCCGTCGCCGAGGATCAGGTGGCGCCCCGCCACCCGCCGCGCCACCGCCGCCGTCATCAGCGGGATCTTGCGGCCGAAGATCTGGCCGGGCCGGATGATCACCGCGGGCAGGCCGCCCGCCGCCGCCGCCGTGACCAGCTTCTCGGCCTCCAGCTTGGCGCGCGTGTAAGAGCCGCGCTCCTCGGCGCGCGGTTCGAGCGGCGTGCTCTCGTCGACGGGCGCCATGTCCTCGGCCCCCGCCCAGTCGATCACCGACAGCGAGCTGACGTGCACCAGCTTGGCCGCGCCGTGCTTCCGGCAGGCCTCGACGACGTTGCGCGTGCCTTCGACGGTGCCGCCCTGGTGATCCAGCCAGCCGCCCTTCATCGCCGCGCCGACATGGAACACGATGCCCGCGCCCTGCACGGCGCGATCGACGGCGGCCGGATCGCCCAGATCGCCGCGCGCGTACTCGACGTTGTCGCGCGGTACGGTCGGCAGCGTGCGCACCATGACGCGCACCCGGTGGCCGTCGGCCAGCAGCCGGTCGACCAGCGCCGACCCGAGCCCGCCCGACGCGCCGGTGACCAGGTACGGGACGCGCGACGACAGCGCGAAGGCGTTGGCGCGCGATTCCCAGTCGCGATCGGCGGCGCGCGCGACCTCCTCGGTGAACTTGACGGGCCCGATCGCGTCGTCGGCGGTGACCGGCGGGCGCCGCCCCTCGGCCAGCGCCTCGTAGAAGGCGATCACCAGCTCCTGGACGCCGTGATACTGGCGGATCTGCTTGCGCGCGAAGGCGACCACGTTGCGCGGCACGTCGACCAGCGGCTGGATCGAATCGGTCAGCGCGTTGACGATCCGCTCCGCCGGCTTGGGCAACGGGGCGGGGCGGCGCCAGGCCTGGAACATCAGGAACAGATCCAGGCGCAGGACGCCCTTCGTCCCCTGCAGGATGATCTGGTGCTGCAGCGGCTTGGTCCCGAACGACAGCTGGATCTGCCCGAGCCCGCGCTTGCACGTCACCAGCGCGCGCCAGTCGTTGAACGCCAGGTTCGCGTCACCCGCGCCGCGGCGCCAGGTCGCGTCCACCTTCTCGATCGGCCCGAGGAACGCCTCGATCACGTACAGGCCGTGAATGCCGAGATCGCGGAACGGATAGCCGGCCGTGCGGTACTGGGGCGGCAGCGGCCCGCCCGCGTAGGGCGGGTAGACCGACCCGCGCAGGATGTCGACGGCGACGACGTCGCCCAGCGCCCCGCGCTGCGCCGCCTCCAGCGCCGACCGGATCTGGGGATCGAACAGCAGCGAGTGCGACACGCCCACCTGCAGCCCCAGCTCCCGCCCGAGGTCGCGCAGCTTGACGCAGTCGTCGGCGTCGGTCGCCAGCGGCTTCTCGACCAGCACGTGGGCGCCGCCCCGCAGCGCCTCGGTCGCCACGGCCGCGTGCGTCGTCGGCGGCGTCAGCACGTGGATCACGTTGGCGCCCGACTTCAGCAACTCCGCCAGCGAGCCCGCCACCGGCAGGTCGAATCGGGCCGCCAGCGCTTCCGCCTTGGCGCGATCGAGGTCGGTCACGCCGACGATGTCGACGAACGAAACGCGCTTGAGCGCCTGGATGTGGAACTCGGCGATGTGACCTGCGCCGACGATGCCCGCGCGCAACTGATTGTGGGGACTATGTCCGTTACTTTTGCCGTTGGTGCTCACGTCGTTCCTCTCTTTTCGGCGAGCTGCTTCTCTACCACGGTCATCACCCGTTTCAGATTCGCGTCCCAGGTCATGGTAGCCGCCAGCTCGGTCTGGCGCCGCGCCTGCTCGGGAGTCAACCCGTCGGCCACCGCCCGATCCAGCGCCGCCAGGAATTCTTCCTTGGTGCGGGCCGTGGCGACGTAGTCCTTGAACTTGTCGATCTCCGGGATGCTGACCGCCACGATCGGCTTTCCCATCGCCAGGTACTCGCGCAACTTGATGGGGTTCGAATTGATCACCTGCGGCGTCAGGTGGTACGGGATGATCGCGGCCGTGAACGCCTTGCCGTACGCGGGCAGCTGGTCGTAGGGGCGGCGGCCGATGAAGTGCAGGTTCGGCAGCTTCGGCACGTCGCTGTCCGGGACGGCGACGCGGCCGATCATCAGGAAGCTCCAGTTCGGCCGCTCGCGCGCCAGATACGCCACCAGGTCCAGCTCGATCCAGCGTTCGATCAGGCCGAAGAATCCGATCAGCGGCCGCGGCAGGTGGGCGATGTCGGCCGGCGTCTCCAGGGCCGGATCCTGCGCCTTGACGAAGTGGTCGTAGTCGACGCCGTGGGGGCTGACGTGCGTGTTGGCGTTCAGCGCGCGCTTGCCGTCCAGCAGCGTGCCCGACGCGACGAACACCAGGTCCGCCTTGCGCGTCAGCGAATCGTCCATCAGCCGCACCGCCTCCGGATCGACGTCGGGCAGCGACGCGTAGTCGTCGATGCAATAGTAGACGGACATCTCCTCGCCCAGCTCGCCCGCCACGGACGCCAGGTGCGGCACGACGAACCAGGTGATCGGCTTCTTGATTCCCCGCAGCCGCATCAACAGCTTCAGCGTCGCCATCATGAGGTAGCGGTTCGCCGCCCGCACGATCGAGAACCGGTGCAGCGGCACCTGAAGCAGGGTCTGCACCGACAGCCCCTCCGGCTGCGGCCGCGGGCCGCGCAGCGCCAGCGCGACCTTGTTCAGGATCTTCTTCATGTCGCGCCCGGTCCCCTTGGGCGCGCGCAGGCCCGGGCTCTCGACGTAGATGACGTTGTGTCGCTTCGCCAGCCAGCGCGCGACGTGGTGGCTGGAGGTGCGGTTCTCGGCCATCCAGTCGTTGCCGAAATAGATGATCGTCGGCAGGTCGTTCGTGGGTGTCGTCGTCACGGAAATGTTGCTCTCACGTCGTCAGGCGGTCGCGATCGGCGGCGGCGGCAGCACGTGGTCACGGAACGCGCCCGGGTCGCCGTTCTTCCCTTCCATCGCCGCGATCGCGATGTTGAACATCTCCCGGGCGGTCACGTAGTGGAGGCGCCAGCGCGCGCCGTCGTTGTAGCGGGTGGTCAGCTCCTCGTGCAGCATCCGCCCCCCTTCGCCCAGCATGGCGGCCCCCTGCTTCTCGGGGGCGCCGTGGGTGTGCACCTTGACGAACACCCACTCGGGGCGCCCCTCGACGTGGATCCCCTGGCGGACCCAGCTGCGCACGCGCGCGGGCGTCGGCGGGTCGTCGGCGGTGACGGCGGCGTTCTCGATGCGCGGCGCCAGCATCCGCCCGGGCCGCAGCGCGAACGCCAGCGGCCCCTCGATCATCAGGATGCGATCGCGGCGGACCTCGCCGACCCGCGCCGGCACGCCCGCGTCCTGGGCGCGCCGCCGCCCCAGATCGCCCTCGGGCCAGTAGATCTGGTTGACGATCGGCGGCTGCGACGCATCGGGCGCGGCCGGGAAGGTGAAGTCCGCGTAGCAGCCGGTGTCGAACAGCAGCGGCAGCTCGGCGTCGACGCCGCACCAGCGTCCATCGGGGCGGGCGTTGGCCAGGCACCAGTTGCCGTGGATGAAGGCGTAGCGCAGCTTGCCGTCGGTGCGGGTCAGGTGTCCGTGGCCGTCGTAGAGGCGCAGGTAGTCGGCGATCTTGGCGCGCAGGCCGTCGGGCGTGTCGTCGTGGTGGTGCAGGTGCAGCTCGACCTCGCCGAGGCCGCGCCTGGCGAGGCTGGCCAGCGCGTCGAGGTAGCCGGGCTGGTACTCCTCGCCCGGGAAGAAGAACGAATGGCGGGGCGGCCGCCCTTCGCTGTCGCGGAACGGCGCGGTCAGTGTGGGGTAGCCGTCCAGCCAGGCGCGCACGCGCGCGGCGGCGATCCCGAGATCGGTGTTCCGCCAGTGGGGCTCGTAGTGATCGCAGAAGGCGAACAGCAGGTGGCGCGGTCCGGACGCGAACGCGGCGCGGGCGCGCGCCGGCGCCGACCGCGCGAGCCAGCGCGCGTACCCGGCCGTCCAGACGTGCAGGTTCTTGCCGCGCGCGCGGGCGAGAGCCGCTGTGATCGGGTTGGCCATCCTCATCGGGGCGCTCAGCCTATCAGGATTGCGCCCAGGAGCCTGCCCTCCGGTACGTGGGCCGCGGCGTTCGCCACCGCCCGCTTGCGGGTGCGGCGGACAGCCACGACCAGCACCGTAGCGTCGGCCAGGCGGAGCGCCGAAGGCACCGCGCGGGGCGCGGCGTAGCCGCCCAGGTTGACCAGCGTCGTCATGAGGCCCTTCGGGCGCGCCGCCAGGGCGTTCTGCAGCGCCACCGCCGCCGCCGACGAATCGCCGCACGGCACCGGGGCAATCTCCAGGATGCGGGGGCGCAGCCACCGGCTCCGGTGGGCGGCGGTCTGGCCCCATTCGACCGCCTCGCCCCAGGGCCAGGTCTGCCATGTATCGATGAGGGCGACGTCCCCGTCCGCGAACCCGAGCAGGGCGCTGGCCAGGCTGAGCATCAGCGGGGCCAGACGGTCATCCAGCGGCTTCCGGTTGTAGACCGGGAGCAGCGCCACCACCGGGGGGCGGGCGCGGGCGATCTGGCGGGCGATGCGTGTCGCCTCGGCGGCCAGCGCGCCGTCGGTGGGTCCAGGCCACCCGTACCGGTCGGCGTCGGACGGACCGACGTTGACGTTGGCTGGCATCGGCGCGGCAGTGTACCGCGTCGAAGGGAGCAAAGCCGGCGACTCACGGCGAAAACCGCGGTACTCTCGCGGGCCGAGGAGCACCAAGACTATGCAAGAACGGATCGCTGTGGTTGGTCTCGGGTATGTCGGCCTGCCCGTGGCGCTGGCCTTCGCGCGGAAGTTTCCGGGCACGGTCGGGTTCGACGTCAACAAGGAGAAGGTGGAGGAGCTTCGTCGCGGGTACGACCGCAACCAGGAGGTGCCCAAGAGCGAGCTCGAGGGATCGTCGCTGACCATCACCAGCGACATCGCCGATCTCAAGGGCGTCACGTTCTTCGTCGTCGCCGTGCCGACGCCGGTCGACCACAACAACGTCCCCGATCTGACGCCGGTCGTGAAGGCGTCCGAGACCGTCGCCAAGGGTCTCTCCAAGGGCGCCGTCGTCGTCTACGAATCGACGGTCTATCCGGGCGTCACCGAGGACGTCTGCGGGCCGATCCTCGCCAAGCTCTCCGGCCTGGCGCAGGGGAAGGACTTCAAGCTCGGCTACTCGCCCGAGCGGATCAACCCGGGCGACAAGGAACACACGCTGGAGCGGATCGTGAAGGTGGTGTCGGGCGAGGACGCGGCCACGCTGAACCGGGTCGCCGACGCGTACGGCGCCATCATCGGCGCGGGCGTTCACCGCGCGTCGTCGATCAAGGTCGCCGAGGCGGCCAAGGTCATCGAGAACACGCAGCGCGATCTGAACATCGCGCTGATGAACGAGCTGGCGATCATCTTCGAGCGCATGAACATCCGCACCGCCGACGTGCTGGAGGCGGCCGGCACGAAGTGGAACTTCCTCAAGTTCCGGCCCGGCCTGGTGGGCGGCCACTGCATCGGCGTCGACCCGTATTACCTGACGATGAAGGCGCAGCAGCTCGGCTATCAGCCGGAGGTCATTCTCGCGGGCCGCCGCATCAACAACAACGTCGGGCCGTACGTGGCGCAGCGGCTGGTCAAGATGCTGATCGGTCAGGGCTTCCAGGTGAAGGGCGCCCGCGTCGGCGTGCTGGGGCTGACGTTCAAGGAAGACTGCAACGATCTGCGCAACAGCAAGGTGCCCGATATCCTCGCCGAGCTGCGCCAGTTCGGGATCGAGCCGCTGATCCACGACAGCCGCGGCAACCCGGCGGAGGCCAAGCACGAGTACGGCGTGACGCTGAATCAGCTGGAGGACTACAAGGATCTCGACGGCCTCATCGTCGCCGTCAGCCACAAGGAGTACGTCCAGCTCGGACAGCAGAAGCTCCTCGGGATGGTGCGCGACAACGGCTGCTTCATCGACGTCAAGAGCGTCTTCTCGCCCGGCAAGCTCGAACGCGGCATCCAGTACTGGAGCCTCTAGAGCGGCCGCGGATCTTCCGATAGGGGAGGGCGCCATGAAACGATGGGCCTTCTCGGTGCCACTGCTCGCCTTTTCGATCGCCGCGTGCAGCGGCCCGGCGGGTCCCGCCGGACCCCAGGGACCGACCGGGCCCCAGGGGCCCCCGGGCTCGCCGGCGCCGACGGATGGAGGCGACGCGAGCGCCGATGCGTCGACGTCGGATGGTCCCGAACCGAGCAATCGGCTGTGCGAGTCCTGCAGTCCGCCGAACCCTTGTGTCGTCCTCGCGGCCGGGACCATCTGCCGGGCTTCCGCCGGCCCGTGTGACTTCGCAGAGGTTTGCGACGGCACGTCGGTCGTCTGCCCGGGTGACGTCAAGCTGCCGGCCGGCATCGTGTGCCGCACCGCCGCAGGGCCGTGCGACATCGCGGCGAGCTGCGACGGCAAAAACGCGGCGTGTCCGGCCAATGCTTTTTCTCCTGCGACGCTGGTCTGCCGGCCCGCGGTGGGTCCTTGCGACGTCGCGGAATCCTGCAGCGGGACATCGGCCGACTGCCCCGCCGACCAGTTTCATGTCGCGGGCTTCGTCTGCAACGCGACAATCCTCGGTGCCTGCGATGCTGCCGATACCTGCACCGGGATGAGCGCCGATTGTCCCAAGACCTATTTATCGGGCAACGTCTGCCGTCCGGCCGCCGGAGGATGCGACCTCCCCGAGTCCTGCTCCGGCACCTCCGCCAGCTGTCCGCCCGACGGGGTGATCGCCGCCGGAGTCGTCTGTCGGCGGTCCAGCCTCGCGTGTGATCCCGCCGAGACCTGCGACGGCACCTCGACGCTCTGCCCGCCGGATGTCGATCTCTGTCCCCCCGGTCCGTGCGTCCAGCGAAATGTATCCTGCACGGCGGACAGTCAGTGCTGCAGCCAGGCCTGCGACCGAACCGGCATCTGTTTGTAAGGGACTCCGGTCTTCAACCGGTTCCCGCGTCGCGCCAGTTCAGCTTCAGGTTCAGCCAGTAGTTCCAGATCGTGACCGCGCCGATCGCGATCAGGTTGGCGACGTAGCGGTTCATGTGAAGGACGTTGAACTGGATGTTCAGCAGAAGGACGTTGAGCAGCAGGCCGGCGCCGCACACGGCGTTGAATTTCAGCAGCCGCCGCAGCTTGTGGCGCAGGCCGCGCTGCGCTCCGACCAGATCGCGGAAGGTCCAGGCGTCGTTCCAGATGAAGTTGTTGATGATCGCCAGCTCGGCGGCCGCCAGCTTCGATCGGGTCAGGCCGAGTCCGAGGGCGCGCGGGTCGCTGAGGAGGAACAGCACCGCCATGTCGACCAGCACGCCCGACGCGCCCACCAGCGCGAAGCGCAGGAAGCGCCCGGTCTGCAGCGCCGAGAGGCGCAGGCGCACCAGGTGGCGCAGGTAATCGCGGTAGACGCGCCAGGTGACCTTGCTTTCGCCCTCGTGGCGCTCGCGAAAGACGTAAGGGACCTCGGCGATCCAGCGCGTCCGGCCGCGGCCGATCACCTCGACCAGGATCTTGTAGCCGAGCGGGTGCATCGCGACGCCCGCGATCGCTTCGCGGCGGATCATGAAGTAGCCGCTCATCGGATCGCTCACGCGGCCGAGCACGCCCGGCAGCAGGATCAGCCCGACCAGCTGGGCGCCGCGTGACAAGAGGCGCCGCAGCAGGCTCCAGTCGCTGACGCCGCCGCCCTCGACGTGGCGGCTGGCGACGGCCAGGTCCGCGCCCTTCACCATCGACTGCCACAGCTGCACGGTCACCTCGGGCGGGTGCTGCAGATCGGCGTCGATCACGGCCAGCACATCGCCGCGCGCCACCTGCCAGCCGCGGATCACGGCGGTCGACAGCCCGCGCTCGGTCTGGCGGCGGAGCACGCGCAGCTTCGAATACGTCGCGCAGAGCTCGTCGGCCAGCTCCCACGTGCGATCCGGGCTGTCGTCGTCGACGACGATCAGCTCGTAGTCGTCGCCCAGCTCCGGATCCAGCAGCGCCGTCAGCTGCGCGATCAGCGCGGCCAGGTTGCGCCGTTCGTTGAACGTCGGGATCACCAGCGAAAGCCGCAGCCGCCGATCGGCGGGCGGATCCGTGGGTACGGTCAGCTCACCAGAGGGGCAGGGGACCAGTCGGATCCTCCCGCGTCACTCGACCGACGGGGACGGCGGCAACGTCGCGTCGTTGTCGGTGGACCGGAGCTTCGGCTCCCGGCGAGGCTTCGGCTCTCGCGGCTCCTTCGGCGCCTTCGCTTCCTTGACCTCTTTCGGCTCCTTCGGCTCCGGCGCCGCTTTCACTTCCTTCGCCTCTCGCGGCTCGACGTCGATCGCGCGCGCCTTCACGTCCTTCACGTCCTTCACGTCCTTCGGCTCCGCGGCCTCCTTGGTCTCCTTCTTCGGCTCCGCGGCCTCCCGGGGTTCCTTGTCCGCCACGGGTGGGGCGATGGGTGCCTCGTCGGTCTCGGTCGGCTGCGTGACGACGGGCTTCGGTGGTTGGCGCCGGCGGACGGGGTGCTCGGGGTCGGGCTGGCCCGGCAGCCGGAGGCGAACGGTCTTCGGCAACGTCACCGGCGCGGACGGAATCGGCGCGGGGTTTGGCGTGACGGCGGGAGAGGGCGGCATCGCGGCGCGCTCGGACGGCGGCGCGACAGGCGCCGGGGTCGTCGGGGCCGGGACCGACGGCTGGACGTTCGATGCTGGCGGCGTAGCCGGCTGCACGACCGGCGCCGGCGCGGCCGGCGCGTCCTGCTGGCCTCCCGCCTGGTACCAGAAGACGGCCGCGCCCAGGAGCGCCGCCAGCCCGATGCCGAACATTAACCGCGACAACAGCTGCGCGCGCGATCCGGTGCGGACCGGCGCCTGATAGGAGCCGGACGCGCGCGCGGGCCGCTGGAGGCGCTCGGCCTCGCCGTGCCCGAAGCGCGCCAGCGGGAACGGATCGGAGCCCGATCGGGCGACCGGCCTGGGAACCGCCTCCGCCTGGGAATGGTAGACATCCTGCTGCCGGCCCGGATCGGTCACCACCAGCGCCGTGCTCGACGGCACAGGCGGCGGCGCCGCGCCCCCCGCCGGTGGCGTCGTGTCGAGATCGAACTTGTGCACGTCGTGGCCGTACAGCGTCGCGCGCATCGGATCGGGCGCGATCGGCCGCTGCGCCGCCGCCGCCGCTGATGGCGCGGTCGCGTGACCTACCGCCGTCGGCCGCGCGGCGGCAGTGCCGGGCGCGGGCCCCGATCCCTCGGTCGGGTGGGGACCCGATGTGTCGTTCTGATACCAGCTGCGAAGCTGGCGCAGGCCCTCGGCGACCTTCTCGTCGTCGACGACGGTCGGCGCCGAGCGATCCTCGGGATCATTCCTGGTCCCGGCACCCGAATCGGGATCGGGGCCGTCCTTTGGCCACCCGATTCCGAAGTAGGTTTTTCGAGACCCCATCGCCAGATATTAGCTTGCCCGTCGAGACCTGCCGTGATTTCCGACTGCGGCGG
>DATFXS010000801.1:0-3092 GCA_035315605.1 Polyangia bacterium | reverse complement strand
GGCGCCGACGAAGAGGGCGCGACGCCCGCCACGCCGGGCGACATGCAGGCCCAGATCGACGACCTGCGCGAGCGGATGCGCGATCTCGAGCAGCGCCTGGACCAGACGCGCCAGATCGCGACCGCCCGGCGCCCCATCGTCAGCGTCGGCGGTTACGTCGACGCCGGCTTCTTCGCGACGCAGGGAAACGGGGTCGGAATCATCCAGGACTCGGGCGCGGCCGCCGATCGCGTCTACCCCGAGTACATGAACCGCTACAGCTGGGTCTTCCTCGGCGATCTGTTGTCGACCGCCATCAACTCGCGCGGCGAGGCGGCCGACCTGGGCGACTTCGCCGGCATCGATCGCTTCGACAGCGTGAACTCGAACGGCGCGCCCGGGTTCATCATCAACGAGGTCAACCTGACGCTGACCGCGGCGCTGTCGCAGAGCGCGCTCGCGACCGCGAGCGTGAACTTCATTCCGCGCAGTGGGCACGACTTCAGCATCGGCGATTTCATCGAGGTCGATCTGGCGCAGCTGGAATGGCTGCCGACCCCATCTGGTCGCACGTCGATCTTCGTCGGCAAGTTCGACTCGGTCATCGGCATCGAATACCGCGAGCGCAAGGCGAACCAGCGCTTCGGCATCACGCCGTCGCTGATCGCGCGCTACACCACGGGGACGCCGATCGGGCTCAAGGTACGCAGCAAGTTTTTCGACGGCGATCGCGTCGTCGTTGCGGGCGCGCTGACCAACGGCTCGTCGACGACCGAGCAGTTCCACTTTTACGACGAGGTCGACAGCAACGCTGGCAAGACCGCCAGCGGTCGCCTGTCGGTCAAGCCGCTGCCGATGCTGGATCTCGAGATCGGCCTCTCCGGCGAATACGGCGCGCAGGACAAGGCGCTCGACAGCCTGGGCTCGCTCTGGTTCTGGGGCGTGGACCTGCTGGGCCACATCGGGCCGGTCGACCTCAAAGCGCAGTACCTGCGCGGCCACGGCGACGGCGAGAGCCCCGATCGCATCTACGATCCGAACAACCGGCCCTACGGCCTGGACTTGAAGCACGGCGGTTACGTCGAGGTCGACTGCATGGTCACGCCGATCTTCGGGGTGTACGGGCGGGGCGATCTGCGCGACGCCCTGGTCTGGCTGGGCAATCCGGCCAGCATGAACGGCGCCGATCGCCTCTACATCACGAAATCTTGGCGCGCGACGGGCGGTGTTCGCGCCGTCATCAACGAACATATCGTGCTAAAGGCTGAATATCTTCACAACGGGGAGTACGGTCGCATTCCGCAGATTGCGAACGACGTCTTCACGAGCTCGCTCCTCCTCCTCTACTGAGGTGCCACATGAAACGCGCGGGGAACTTTCCGAAGTGCGCTCGTTTGGGAATGGCGGTGATTGTCGCGTTCGCGCCGATGTCCGTGATGGCGGCGGAGAAGGAGCGGGCCTCCGAGGCCCCGCCGCCGACCGCCGCCGACTTCGCGCGGCTGCAGCGCGAGGTCGCGGAGCAGCGGGCGCTGATCATCCAGATGATGCAGGTCGAGCAGCAGCGCTACGACATGTTGCTGAAGCTGCTGCAGTCGGGGGGGCAGCTTCCGTCGACGAGCGGGTTGCCGCCGCCTCTCCCGCCTCCGGGAGGTACGGCCGCCACGCCGCCGGCAGGGTCTGCGTCCGCCCCGACGGCGACGGCGTCGGCGAAAAGTACGTCCGCCCATGACGTCGGCGTCGTGACTGGGCGGGTCGACGCCCGCGGCGGATCCCTCAAGGACGCGTACGTCTACATCGACATGCCAAAGGGCGGCGGCGCGCACGGGCACACCTTCGAGATCAAACAGAAGGACAAGCAGTTCTGGCCCCAGGCGGCGGTCGTCCAGAAGGGCACCAGCGTCGTCTTCCCCAACCTCGACGCCGTGTTCCACAACGTCTTCTCGACGTCCGGACGCAACAGCTTCGATCTGGGCAGCTATCGCTCCGGCGACACGCCCCGATCGGTGGTGCTGACGACGCCGGGGGTCGTCGAGGTGTACTGCAACATTCACTCGAAGATGAACGCGACAATCCTGGTCGTGCCGGGGCCGCTCTACGCCAAGGTCGGGGCGGACGGCAGCTACAAGATCGAGAACGTCCCGGTCGGCGCGCGCCGGATCGTGGCGTGGAGCCCGAACGCCAAGCCCACCCAGCAGAAGGTGGAGGTGGCGGGCAATGGCGGCCAGGCGAACTTCACCCTGGAAGTCGAGGCCTCCAAGGCCCACACGAACAAGCTCGGGCAGCCCTACGGGTCCTACAAGGAATAATTTGTAACGGATGGTAGAACGCCGCATCGAGCCTTCATGACGCCCGCCGGCAAGACAGCCTCGCTGATCTGTGCGGTCGCCGCGCTGGCGGCCGCGGGCGGGGCGGTCGCCGTGCACCGGATGCAGAGCAGCGCCGCGGCGGAGGCGGTCCGGCGGGGTCAGGCGGAGGCGACGGGGGTGCTGGATGCGTCGCAAAAGGCGCTCGAGGGTCTGGAACGCGGTCTCGAGCTGGAAGCGAAGGGCGGGGCGGCCATCCCGCAGCTCAAGGCCGCGCTCGCGGACGGCGTCGATGCGGCGACGATCCTCGATCTGTTCGACAGCGAGGACTGGTGGGCGCCGTTCCGGTCGCGCGGCGCCGCGCTGGTGACGTCGGGGCGGACGCTGGCCGCGCGCATGGGCAAGGACGACAAGAAAATGCCGCTCCCCGACGACGCCATGCTCGGGCGGGCGCAGGCGGGCGGGGTCGCTTCGGGCGTTCTGGTCGGCGACGCGACGCTGGTCGCCGCGGTCGTGCCGGTCAGCGCGCGCAAGGGCGAGCCGACCTACCTTGTGCTCGCGATGCCGCTGGAGGCGCAGGATCTTCAGAAGGCGACCGGCGCGCCCACCATGATTTCCGACGGCGTGCGATCGATCTCGGCGGCCGGCGGCGCCAGCCAGCAATCCGCCTTGTCGCGCGCGGTCGGCAAGGAAGCCGAGGGTCGCCTGCAAGAAGAGGACGGGGCCTGGATCGCGCTGGCGGGCCCGATCGCGCCGAAGCTCTGGATGTGGGTCCTGCACCCGACGGCCGCAGCGCCCAGCTCGCTCGCC
>DATFXS010000800.1:0-5409 GCA_035315605.1 Polyangia bacterium | reverse complement strand
GCGAGGTCATCGGGATTCGCTCGTAGCGCAGGCCGACCGACTCGACCATCTGCTTCTCCGTGTCGCCGTGGTAGTGGCGCAGGTTCAGCACCGTCTTCACCCCGATCGACTTGAGCCAGGCGACGCCCTCCGCGTTCGGTTGTCCGCCCCGGTAGAGGCCCGGGGCGACCTCGGCTGCGTACGCGACACCGCGCGCGTCCGGCAAGCGCCGGGCGAGGCGACGCGATTCAGCTCGCGCCGTCGCGCCGGCCAGCGCGGCCATCAGCAGCAGGCCGGCAACCAGACGAACGCGCGCCCTCGACATCGACCCAAGGTTAACCGATCGCGCGCGCGGTCCAAGTGTCGAAGGACACGGCGACCCGCACAGCCCGGCACGTCGGCGTCGTCACACCGCCGGCCCGATCGGGTAGACGACGAGGAAGCGGGTTCCGATCACGGCCTGCACGACCACCGGGGAATCGGTCCGGACGTTCACGATCAGGTTGGTGTTGATCGGCGTCGGCGCGATCGGAATCTTGAGCGCGCTGGTCGGCGCGACGGTCATCGGCGAATGCACGGGCGACGAGCTGTTGCCGTACTGCAGATCGACCGCCGCCTCCGACGGGTTCGGGTTGCCGATGTACAGGTTGCCGCCGCCCGACAGATCGCCGATCGGCAGGTTGAACGCGCGGCCCTGCATGATGTTGGACGACGGAATGGTGAGCGCCTCCTTGATCGGCCCCAGCTGCTGCCGCAGCACCGCCGTGGAGGGCGCCGTCGGATCGGCCGTGCGGGCGATGATCAGCGCCGTCTTCTTCGCCGACAGGTCGAACAGATCGGGCGAGGTCGCGAAGTTCTGCGCGTTCACCTTGACGGTCGCCGTGCGCGCCTCCGGCGCATCGACGCCGTAGACGGTGAAGGTCACGTCGCCCGACGCCGGCTCACCCGCCACGTCCAGGAACGCCTTCTCGAAGGTGGTGCTGGTGATGACGTCCGGATTGACGAGAATGTGGGTGGCCATCGTGCGTCTCCTGTCTGGGCGCCCGGCAGTCTAGAGCCGCCGGCCCGTCGAGAGCAACCGCGTCCGCGCGCCCGTCCGGGTTATCATTGACGTCGACGAATGAGCGCTGCGGTGATGGGGGAGATCCTGCTCAGGCTGGTGCTGGCCGTGTCGCTGGGCGGCGCGCTCGGCATGGAGCGCAGCTACCACGGGCGCCCGGCCGGCTTCCGCACGCACGCCCTCGTCGGACTGGCGTCGGCGTCGCTGATGCTGATCAGCACCTTCGAGTCCGTCTGGTTCCATGTGCCGGACGGCGCGCGGGCCACGATCGATCCGACGCGCATGGCGCAGGGCCTCATGACCGGCATCGGCTTTCTGGGAGCGGGCGTGATCATGCGCCACGGTCCCACGGTGCGCGGGCTGACCACGGCGGCGTCGATCTGGATCACCGCCGGCATCGGCATCCTGGTCGGCATCGGCTTCTACGTCGCGGCCGGGCTGACCGCCGGGATCGCGCTGGCGGCGCTGTCCGGATTCCGCTGGATCGAACGCAACGTGCGCAGCGAGTCGTACGCGGACTTCAGCGTCACGTTCGCCGCCGATGGCGCGCCCCACCACAGCGACGTGATCGCGCTCGCCCGGCATCACGGGCTGGCCGCGCACAACCTGACCCAGCATTTTCGTCGCAGCGACGGGACCATGGAGTACGGCATGACCGTGCACAGCGTGGACAAGAAGGCGTTCACCAAGTTCGCGGAGGCGCTGCGCGCGCGCGGCGACGTGGTCGAGTTCCGGATCGCGCCCACGGGCGACTGAACCGCGGGCGCCTCTTCCAGGGTGCGGCGCATCGACAGCGCGCCGACGGATGACTAGGTTCCTGGACGGAGGGGAGTCATGGTGCGAAGAGCCTCGTTCATCATCGGGCTCGGACTCGCGCTGTTCTGGTGGATCGGGATCAGCCTCGACCGCAACGCGACCCTGCTCTGGTTCAACGCTGTCGCCGCGGTGGTGGCGTTCGCGATCGGCGGACTGGTCGACGACACGGTCGAGCACAATCCTGCCAACGCGTTCGGCCCGGGCATCCTCGGCCTCGGCCTGGCCGCGCTCTGGATCGTCTGCATCGCCACGCGGCAGCCGATCTGGCTCAGTTGGCTGAACTTCCTGTTCGCGGTCGCGTGCCTCGCGGTCGCGGTCATGGCGCTCGGCCAGCGGCGCATCGAGCTCAGAACCCGCGCATAACCTGCGTTCCCGATAAAAAAAACCCCCGCGCCGCCGAAGCCGCGCGGGGGTCGTTTGACCGGTCAGAGCCGGTCGGTTGCTACATGTGGTACGCGACGCCGACCGACAGCGCGCGGACGTCCGCCGACGAGCCCTTGCCCGCCAGGTTCAGGAACGCGAACTGCGCCCGGGCGTCGAGCGTCTGGTTGATCGAGTACGTTCCGCCCACGCCGACCGGGATGGTGTAGAGGTCGCCGAAGTGGCTGAGCGGCCCGAAGATGCCGACGGACGCACCCACGTTCAGCGCCGGCATCGGCAGGAAGCCGAGGCGGACAGGAATGCCGATGTCCTCCTTGTTGCCATCCGCGTCGCGCTTCGTGAGGCCGAAGCGAACGGCGGGATCGAAGGTGATCAGCAACGGACCGGCCATCACCCTGCCTTTCACGCCGACCCTGAGCTTCATCAGCAGGTCCGGGCTGAACTCCCAGACGTCGAGGCCGCCGTGGGCGCCGATGTCCATCGTCGCTTGCCGCATGAACGAGAACAGCGCGTCAAGGCTGACGGCGTTGTAGACCTTCGCGCAGCCGTTGCTCTGACCCGCCAGGCAGAGCCCGGCGCCGGGCGTGGTCTGGAACACCTCGGATCCGAAGTTGTTCGCGATGCCGACGCTCAGCTGGTCGTTGATGCCGTAATAGATGTTCGGAACGATGCTGAACGGCTTGCCGACGGCGCTCTTCGACATGTTCGAGACGACGTCCGCTTCGACGCCGACGCCACCCGCATGAAGCGTGATGTTCGTCGGACTGCCGGGAGCAGCCGCCGCTGGCGCTGGCGTCGCCGCCACTGCCGGAGCCGCCTCACCCCCTGCTGGAGCGGCGGGAGGAGCACCCTCCGGAGCTGCAGCAGCATTGTCCTGCGCGAACGCGCTTCCCGAGCCCAGGGTCGCCAACGCGAGCCCGAGGGCTGAACAGACCACAAAGCGAACGGTTCGATTCGTCATCTTCCTCCTCCGATTGACAAGGACCTCCGCCAACTCATACGAACCAGGCGCCCTTGATGACGCCTGGGGGGGGCCTCGGGCGCCGATTATTAGGTCAATTCCGTTTCGAAAGCCAGTTTCCGTTTGTCACAACGCGGCGACGAATGCCACATCAGTGACACCTCCCAGTCCCGCAACTACGCGCTAATATTGGGATCATGGGCGTCTCGGCGATCGGCATTCGACACATCGAAGCACTCCACTACTACGTCCACGACCTGGATCGGACGCGGCGGTTTTTCGTCGAAAAATTGGATTTCGCCGAGCTGGGAAGCAGCGGTCCCGAGCTGGAACGCGAGGGGCGCCAGCGCTCCGCGGCATTCAAGGCCGGTGACGCGTTGTTCGTCATCCACCAGCCCGTCGGAGAGGGGGGCCGGGCCTGGCGCTATCTGAAGAAGCACCCGGAGGGGGTCGGGACGGTCGTCTTCGAGGTCGAGGACGCCGCCCGCGCCTTCGCGCTGCTCGACGAGCGGGGCGGCACGTTCATCACCGACGTACAGCGTTTCACCGACGACGGCGGCACGCTGGCGATGTTTTCGATCACCACGCCGTTCGGGGATACGACGTTCCGCTTCATCGAGCGGCGCGGCTACCTTGGCCTGTTCCCCGGGTTCGTGGCCGCGCCGGCGCCGGCCAGCGGGACCGGCAATCGCTTCGGCTTCGAGCGGATCGATCACCTGACCTCGAACTTCCAGACGATGAAGCCCGCGCTGCTCTGGATGCAGCACGTGCTGGGCTTCGAGTCGTTCTGGGAGATTGCGTTCCACACCAACGACGTCGCGGCGGCACAGCAGCGCACCCACGGGTCGGGGTTGAAGTCGGTGGTGATGTGGGACCCGACGTCGGGCGTGAAGTTCGCCAATAACGAGCCGTTCCGCCCGTTCTTCAAGGAATCGCAGATCAACGTGTTCGCCGAGGACAACCGCGGCGACGGCGTCCAGCATTCGGCGCTGGCGGTGGCGGACATCGTGGGGACCGTGCGCGGACTGCGCGAGCGCGGCGTCGAGTTCATGACGACGCCCGGGGCGTACTACGACGTGCTGCCGGCCCGCCTCGAGCGCATCGGCGTCGGCGAGGTGCAGGAGAGCATCGACGTGCTGCGCGAGCTGGGCATCCTGGTCGACGGCAGCAAGCGCGGCGAGTACATGCTGCAGATCTTCCTGAAGGAGGCGGCCGGGCTGTACCACGATCGGGAGGCCGGGCCGTTCTTCTTCGAGATCATTCAGCGCAAGGGCGATCGGGGCTTCGGCGCGGGCAACTTCCGCGCGCTGTTCGAGGCGATCGAGCGAGAACAGCAAAATGCTCGATAGGATGACGGCGGGCGAGATCCCGCCGAAGCCGCACACGGCGCTGCGCGACGGCGCCGGGACTCTCCGTCACGAAGAGTGCCTGACCCGCGACGGCTTCGACGGGCCGTTCACGATCATGTATCACGCCGACCGGCCGCACACCGCGGCGGTCGCGAACGCGGGCCACGGCTGGGAGATCCCGGAGGCGGTCGACGATGCGCTGCGACCGCTGGCGCGCCGCCACTACCGATCGCAGGAGCTGGCGCGGCGGGGCGGGCCGCCGATCGACGCGCGCGTGCCGCTTCTGTTCAACGACGACGTCGTCATCTCGATCGCCCACCCGGACGAGGCCGATCCGGTCTACTTCGCGAACGGCGACGGCGACGACCTTTACTTCATCGTCGATGGCGGCGGCGTGCTGCGGTCGGTCCTGGGCGACGTCCGCTTCGCGGCGCGCGATTACGTCTTCGTGCCGAAGGGCCTGCTGCATCGCTTCGTGCCCCACGACCGACCGCAGGTCTGGCTGTCGATCGAGTGCGCGGCCGGCTTCGGGCTGCCGCGCCAATGGCGCAACGAGGTCGGCCAGCTGCGCATGGACGCGCCCTACAGTCACCGCGACTTCCGGCGTCCGTCGTTCGACGGCCCGCGCGACGAAGGGCTGCGCGATCTGGTGGTGAAGCGGGGGGACGCGTTCCACGGCTTCCACCACGCGCATGCCCCGCTGGACGTCGTCGGGTGGGACGGGGCGGTCTATCCGTGGGCGTTTCCGATCCTGAATTTTCAGCCGCGGGTCGGGCTGGTGCACCTGCCGCCGACCGTGCACGGAACGTTCGCCACGCGCGGCGCGCTGATCTGCAGCTTCGTGCCCCGGCCGCTCGACTTCC
>DATFXS010000799.1:0-8033 GCA_035315605.1 Polyangia bacterium | reverse complement strand
ACAGCCCAAAAGCGAAACGGACGCAAGCGCGAGCAACGCGATCCGATTCACGCGCGCCCCTGCCTGTCGTCCGGCCGCACCGCCGGCGTAACCGCGAGCGCGAGGAGCGCGCCCGCCGCCAGCGCCCCCGCGTAGAACGACAGCGTCGGGAGCCCGACCGGCTCGCCCAGCAGGGCCGCCGGCGCGATCGCCGCCGCCGCCGGCGCGAACGCGAGCGGCAGCGACAGAACGCCGCCCGCGCCGCCCGTCAGCACCAGCAGGATCGCGAGCAGGCCCGCCGCCGCGACTGTTCCGGCGCCGAGCGCGCGGCGCCAGAGCAACGACAGCGCGCGATCGTTCGGCGCGCCGCCCACTGGCACCAGATCCAACCGATAGGCCGTCACGCTGTTGTCGGGCGCCGGAATGCCGACCACCGGTCCCATCGCGTCCAGCGTCGCGCTCCGAACCTCGTCGGCCAGCACACCCTCGTTCGGCAGCTGCGCGCCGTACAGCATGTCCTTGAAGTTCGTGCTCGCGATGTGCCGGCGCCGGACGGTGGCGACCCGGCGCGCCAGGCTCTCGGCGGTGGTGCGCTGGATGGCGTCCGACAGCCGCGCGCCGTACGCGGTCGCGATCGCGACGCGGATGTCGTCGACGCTGGCGCCGTCACCCAGCGACGCCACCGCGGCGACAAGACGGTTCGTCTCGGCCGACCCGAGCGGAAACGGGTGGCGGGAGATGAAGTCGCGGACGTTCTCGGCGATGTCCGCGTCCAGGCGCGCCGGATCGGCAACCGGAATCGTCGCCGCCTGCCGCGCCACCCGTTCCACGGCCAGCGCCTCGCTCGCGTCGAGCGGCCGCCCCGAGCGGGCGCAGATGCGCAGCACGCGCTCGCGCGCGTCGACGGCCAGCACGCCGCGGCCGATCGACCGCGTCACCGGCGACACGCCGGGCGCCGACAGATCGACCCGCAGCAGCGCGCGCCGCAGCTCCAGCGCCAGGTAACGCTCCAGCCCCGCGACGATCGTCAGGTGATCGACCGTCGGATCGTCGTCGAAGCGAACCGCGATCAGCGCCTCGCGGTGATCGCCGGCCAGCTCCAGCCGGACCGCCGGGTCGGTGCGCGCCTGCACCAGGATGCGCCGCACCTGCTCGGGATCGTCGGGGATGCGGCTGGCCACGTCGCCTTCCAGCGTGACGCCCATGAACAGGTCCGCCACCGACCAGGCGTTCGCGACGCCCGGCTGATCGCGCAGCTCGTCGGTCACGCGCCGGACCTCGCGCAGCACCACCGGCTCGTCCAGCTCGCCGCGCACGCTGACGAAGAACATCGGCGCCGCGGCCCACTGGCGCGTTCCGATCCGCAGCGACGGAAGCAGCGCGAACCCGCCGGCGGCGGCTGCCAGCGCCAGCAGCAGGACCGGCCAGCGCCGCCGCGGCCCCGCGACGGCCGGCGCGCGCGTCTCGCCGCGCCCCGGCCAGAACGCCGCCGCCAGCACCCCGGCCGCCAGCGCCGCCGCGCCACCGACCGCGCGCACGCCGCCGACCGGCACCAGCGCGAACGGCGCCGCCGCACCCACGGCAGCCGCGAGCGCGGGCCAAAGCCTGCGGGCGCCGGACCGCGGCCGGGCGACGACACCGGCCCGCCGCAAGGCGACGACCGCGAAGAACGTCCAGGCGGCCGCGAATCCGACGGGTAACAGCCGCCAGGGGCGCCGCGGATCGGGCCACAGCGGTTGCGCCTCCAGCCCCGCGGTCGACGCGGGCGCCAGGCCGAGCCCGGAGGCCGCCAGCGCGTTCGTCACGCCGCCCGCCACGCGAGGCC
This sequence comes from Polyangia bacterium, assembly GCA_035315605.1. GTDB lineage: Bacteria > Myxococcota_A > Polyangia > Fen-1088 > Fen-1088 > JADGRB01. Next base: position 6,229 of record DATFXS010000799.1, on the reverse strand, counting down.
AGTCGTCCGTGTCGACGTAGAACCGGACGCGACGTCCGTTCTCGGTCAGGAACCAGCCGAGCGCGTCGGCCCGCCGGACGACCCGCTGGCGCGCCGCCTCCCCTTCGCCCTCGCTGGATTCCGCCGGTCCGAGCTGGGTCGCGGCCCCGCCCCGCCCCAGCACCGGCCGCGCGCTGGTGTTGCCGCGCGCGTCGGACGTGATGTCGAGCAGGCCCGCCGGTCCGAACACCGCCCGGACGCCCGGCACCTCGGCGATCCGCTGTTCGGCCAGCGCCAGCGCCTGTCGGTTCGCGGCGGCGAAGGCGTCGTCCACCTCGACGGTCACTTCGTGGAGCGCCAGCAACCGGAACCGGCTGGCGGCCGAGCGGCCGCGCTCGACGACCGGCGTGCCCGCCGGCGCCCAGGCGAACGGGCTGTGGGCCGCGCGCGCCGGGTGCGCGGGCGCGAGGACCGCCCACGCGGTGATCGAAGCCGCCACAGCGGCGGCGCGCCGGGCCGTCACGAACGCGAAGTTAGCATGTGATCGGCCCGCTCCCCTTCAGCGCAGAAGGCAGAAACAGGCGACAGGCGACCGGCCTGTTGCCTGTTCTGCTCCTCTCTAGCGGATGAACGTCGCCGCCCGGGCGACGGCGACGCTGCGTTCGGCCTGGGCGTCGGTCAGGATGTCGGATTCGAGCAGCAGCTGGTACTCGCGGCGCAGGTGCGTGTTCAGCAGATACGGGCCGTCGGTGTTGATCGTGTAGCGGACACCGGCGCGCTCGAACGCGCGCAGCGCCGACCCGAGCTCGTCGAGATCCGCCACCGCCCGCGTGCGAAGGTTCGAGCTGGGACAGATCTCCAGCACGGTGCCGGACTCGGCCAGCTTCGCGAGCGCCTCCTCGCTGCCGGCGGCGGCGACCCCGTGCCCGATGCGCGAGGGCGCCAGCTCCTTCAGCACCGCCAGCACGCCCGGCACCGCCGTGTACGCCGTCTCGCCGGTGTGCACGGTCGTCCCCAGCGCCGCCGCGCGCGCCCGCGCGAACAGGTCGCGGTAGCCGGCGACCTCGTGCCCCAACTCCAGCGTGTGCGACTCGGGCCCGGCCAGATCGATGCCGACCACGCCGCGGCTCTTGTACTTCACCGCCTTCCTCACCAGGATCTCGTTCAGCTCCAGCGAGAACTCGCGCGCCAGGCAGAAGATCAATCCCGCGCGCACGCCGTACTCGAGGCACGCCCGATCCATCCCACGCAAGGCCGCGTGGATGATGTGGTCGAGATCGCGCTCGCCGCCCAGGTTCCGCTTCATCGGGTTGAAGCGCAGCTCGATCAGCGATACCCCGCTGGACCGGAACTCCTTGCCGATGATCTCGTAGACCGACCGCTCGATCGCGGCCGGGGACGACTGAATCTTCTCCGTCCAATGGTGCAGAATTGCTAGGTAATCCGCCAGCGACGACACCGTCTCCGGCTTCGCCGTCACCAGGTCCCGGAACTCCCAGTACGTCTGGACGGGCAGCTTGAATCCCTGGTCGTGCGCGATCGACCAGAGGATGTGCGGCGCCACCGCGGCGCCGACGTGGATGTGCAGGTCGGCCAGCTCCAGGCTGGGGTCGAGCATCGCTTAGTGTAGCGCGCGCTGCGCTACGCCGCTAACGCGCGGCCGTCTTCGCGCCGGCGGACTGCGCGTGACTCTGCCGCTTGCCGTTTCGGTTGAGCAGTGAGCGCAGCTCCTGGCCGGGCGAGAACGTGATCGTCTCCTGCTGCGGGATCGTGATCGGATCGCCCGTCTGCGGGTTCCGGACCATGCGCGGCGGACGGCGGCGCTTCGAAAAAGTTCCGAAGCCCGGGTAGGTCAACCGCGCACCCTGGTTGCGCGAGACGCGGGTCCGGATGAAGTAGTCGCCCATCTCGGTGAACACGGCATCGACAATCTGAGCGACCGTCTTCTTGGTCAGCTCGCGCGGCAAGTGCTTGCCGCCGTACACGCGTTCGATGAGCTCCGCCTTCGTCATTTGGTCTGTCTCCTGGCCCGGCCCTGGGTGCTTTCCTAACGCGGGGTCGCCAGACTACGGATTCGAAATCATGGTGTCAACGGTGGATCTAAGACAACCGATCCGTGTTTCCAGTTCCGTCGAGCGCTTCACGCATCGTCCTTGTTTCTGGACTATTCTTGTCTTCAAGTGACAGAGCCATCATGACCGCGACCGCGAAGGTGACATACATCAGCCTCAGCGCCGACGACCCGGCGCTGGACGCCGCGTTCGAATCGGCGATCGCGAAAGTTCGCGGCGCGCTCGGCGGCAACCACCCGCTGCATGTCGCGGGCCAGACGCGTTCCGGCGCCGCGGTGATCGAGCGGCCGAGCCCGATCGACACCAGAGTCGTTGTGGCGCGCGTCGCTAGCGCAACCGCGGCCGACGTCAAGGATGCGGTCGCGGCCGCGCGCGAAGCGTTCCCGCGGTGGAGCGCCGTGCCGTGGCAGGAGCGCGCGGCGATCCTCGATCGCGCCGCCGACATCGTCCGCGAGCGGCGCCTCGAGCTCGCGGCCTGGCTGATCTTCGAAATGGGAAAGAACCGGGTGGAGGCGCTGGGCGAGATCGAAGAGACCGCCGACCTGTACGCCTACTACGCCGCGGAGATGCGCGCGAACGCCGGCTACGTGCGCGAGATGGGACGGCTGGTCCCGACCGACACGAACACCAGCGTGCTGCGCCCGTACGGCGTCTGGGCCGTCATCGCCCCCTGGAATTTCCCGTACGCGCTGCTCGGCGCACCGGCGGCGGCCGCGCTGGTGGCCGGCAACACCGTCGTCATGAAGCCGTCGTCGGAGACGCCGCTGTCCGGGATCAAGCTCTGCGAGATCTTCGAGCAGGCGGGCGTGCCCGCGGGCGCCATCAGCTGCCTGCCGGGCAGCGGCCGGGTCGTGGGCGACGGGCTGCGGGATCATCCCGATGTGGCGGGGCTGACGTTCACCGGTTCGTACGAAGTCGGGTTCGGCCAGCTGTACCGGAAGTTCGCGCACGATTTCCCGAAACCGTGCGTGGTCGAGATGGGCGGCAAGAACCCCGCCATCGTCATGCCGAGCGCGGACCTCGGGCAGGCGGTCCAGGGCGTGCACCGGTCGGCCTTCGGCATGAACGGCCACAAGTGCTCGGCCTGCTCGCGCGTCTACGTTCATCGCGCCATCGCGGACGAGTTCCTGGCGCGCCTCGCGAAGTCGGCCGACGACGTCGTCCTGGGCGATCCCCTGCGCAAGGGGGTGTTCCTCGGCCCGGTCGCGACCGCGCAGAGCTACGAGGACTACCAGCGCTACGTCGGGCTGGCGCGCGAGGCGGGCGGCGACGCGGTCCGCGCCGGGGGGGAAGTGGTCGCAACCGGCGACATGGCGCACGGCTATTACGTGCGTCCGACCGTGCTGACCGGGCTGCCGCGCGACCACCAGCTGCTGCGCGAGGAGCTGTTCGTTCCGATCGTCGCGGTCGAGGCGGTCGACAGCCTCGATGAAGCGCTGGCGCGCGCCAACGACACCCGGTTCGGGCTGACGGCCGGGCTGTTCTCGCGCGAGCAGGCCGAGATCGACGCCTTCTACGACCGCATCGAGGCGGGCGTCGTCTACGTCAACCGCGCCGCCGGCGCGACCACCGGCGCCTGGCCCGGCGTCCAGCCGTTCGGCGGTTGGAAGGGCAGCGGCTCGACCGGCAAGAACATCGGCGGCCACTACACGCTGCTCTGCTACCTGCGCGAGCAGAGCCGGACCCTTTGCACATGACCGCTCCAGCCAAATCGTCGCTCGCGGACCTCGCCACGCAGGCGATCTCGATCGTGACCGAACCGCCCGGGCCACGCGCGCGGGAGATGATCGCCCGCGCCCTGCCCCACCTGTCGCCCTCGCTGATCCACTGCTACCCGCTGATGGTGGAGCGCGCCTCGGGCTGCATGGTCGAGGACGTCGACGGCAACGTCTATCTCGACGCCGAGGCGGGAGTCGCGACGGCGTCGACCGGGCACTGTCACCCCGCGGTCGCCGACGCCATCGCCGCGCAGGCGCAGGTGCTGATCCACATCTGCGGGACCGACTTCCACTACCCCGGCTACGGCGCGATCTGCGAGCGGCTGGGCGCGCTCGCGCAGCGCATCGGGCCGAACAGCCACCACTGGCAGACCTTCCTGACGAACTCGGGGACGGAGGCGGTCGAGGCGGCCATCAAGCTGGCGCGGCACCATACGGGGCGGCCTGGGTTGATCGCGTTCAAGGGCGGCTTCCACGGGCGGACGCTGGGGTCGCTGTCGCTGACGGCCAGCAAGTCGAAGTACCGGCGGCGGTTCGGGCCGCTGCTGCCCGGCGTGCACCACGCGACGTACGGCGACGCGGCCAGCGTCGAGGAGCTGTTCAAGACCGTGACGGCGCCCGACGACGTGGCGGCGATCGTCGTCGAGCCGGTGCTGGGCGAAGGCGGCTACATCGTCCCCCCGGATGATTTCTTGCGGAAGCTGCGCGCGATCGCCGACCGTATCGGAGCGCTGCTGGTGTTCGATGAGGTCCAGAGCGGGATGGGTCGGACCGGCAAGATGTTCGCCGCCGAGCACACCGGGGTCATTCCCGACATCGTGCTGCTCGCGAAGGGGATCGCCTCGGGCATGCCGCTCGGCGCGATGATGGCGAAGAAGGAGATCATGACCTGGCCCGCCGGCAGCCACGGGTCGACCATCGCCGGCAACCCGGTCGCGATCGCGGCCGGGCTGGCGACGATCGATCTGCTGGACCGGGAGCTGGTCGCGAACGCGGCGCGCGTGGGCGGCATCCTGAAGGCGGCGCTGGCGAAGCGGCTGGCCGGCGAAGCCGCCGTCACCGAGATCCGCGGCGTCGGACTGATGATCGGCGTCGAGCTGGCGACGCCCGAGCTGGCGGGCGCGGTCGCCCAGCTCTGCTTCCGGCGCGGCCTGTTGCTGCTCGAATGCGGCAAGAAGGCGATCCGGTTCTCGCCGCCGCTGATCATCACCGAGGCGCAGGCGAACATCGCCGCCGAGCTGTTCGCGACCGCCTGCGCCGACGCCCGGAAGCACGCGGCCGGCGGAGCGGCCGCCCCCGCATGAGCGATTCTCTCGGCGACCGGCAGGCGGCGCGCGTCTTCTACACCTGGAGCGCGCAGGCCAGCGCGGTGCCGCTGGAGATCATCGACGCGGCCGGCGCCCGCTTCGTCACCGCCGACGGCGCGCGCTGGTGGGATCTCGGCAGCATGACCTGGAACGCCGGGCTCGGGCACGGCCACCCGCGCATGCGCAAGGCGCTCGCGGAGGCGGCCGCGCGCGGGACGCTGGCGACGCCCAACGCGGCCTTTCCGGCCAAGCTGCGCGCCGCCGAATTGCTCGCCGAGATCACCCCGCCCGGCCTGGAGAAGACGTTCTTCTGCCTGTCGGGGGCGGAGGCCAACGAGAACGCCGTCAAGATCGCGCGCCTCGTGACCGGCCGGAAGAAGATCGTCGCGCGCACGCGCAGCTACCACGGCGCGACGCTGGCCATGCTGTCGCTCTCCGGCGATCCGCGGCGCGAGCCGTTCGAACCGGGGCTGCCGGGCGTGGTCCGGATGGCGGATCCGTACTGCTTCCGCTGTCCGTTCGGCAAGGAGCCGTCGTCGTGCGCGCACGAGTGCGCCCAGGATCTGGAGACCGTGCTGCTCCGCGAGAGCCCGGATACCGTCGCGGCCGTCATCATGGAGGGCGTCGTCGGCGCCAACGGCGTCTTCACGCCGCCCGCCGGCTACTGGAAGAAGGTCCGCGCGATCTGCGATCGCCACGGCGTGCTGCTGATCGCCGACGAGGTGCTGTCCGGCTTCGGCCGCACCGGCCGCTGGTTCGCCGTCGACCACGACGGCGTCACGCCCGACATGATCACGATGGCGAAGGGGATCACGGCGGGGTACGCGCCCGGCGGCGCCGTCATCGTCACCGATCGGATCGCCCGGCACTTCGACGAGAACGTGCTGGTGTGCGGGTTGACGAGCTACGCGCACCCGCTGGTGTGCGAGGCGGTCGTCGCGGCCATCGAGAGCTATCGCGACGAGGGGCTGGTCGACCGGGCCGCGGCGGCCGGGGCCCGGCTGCGTACGACGTTCGAAGACTTTCGGCGCCGTCGCCCCTACATCGGCGAGATCCGCGGCGTCGGCCTGCTGTGGGCATTCGAGCTGTGCGCGCCGGGGACCCACGACCCCCTTCCCTCGGGTACCATGGCGAAGGTGGCCGCGTCCCTCCG
>DATFXS010000798.1:0-9767 GCA_035315605.1 Polyangia bacterium | reverse complement strand
GCCGACGGCCCGGGCACCGGCACCACGCGCGCGCCCGCGGCGATCGCCGCCGCCACGACCCGATACCCCGGGTCGGAGACCAGCGGCGTTCCGGCTTCCGAGATCAGCGCCACCCTCGCGCCGCCCGCCAGCAGCTCGGCGATCTCCGCCGCCCGGGCGCTCTCGTTCGCGTCGAAGCACGACAGCACCCGCTGCCCGGCGCCCGCGCCGACGCCCGCCAGCAGCTGGCGCGCGCTGCGGGTGTCCTCGGCCACGACCACGTCCGCTTCGCGCAGCACCGCGGCCGCGCGGGGCGACAGATCGGCGGCGTTGCCCAGCGACGTCGCGACGACCGTCAGCGTCCCGGCGGCCGATCCGGGCTTCACCTGGGTGCTTCCGTGATCGGGACGGCGCCGACCGAATCCGCGCGCTCCGCGTCCAGGCAGAGGTTGCTTTCCGCGACAACCGGGCGCACGTTCGCCGTGATGAGCTTGCGCCCCGGCGTGAGGTCGTGCGCTCGGCGTCTCCCGGCCGACCCGGTCATCGAGAGCGCCGATTATAACTCTTCGTGCGCCACGACGAGCACACCGGTATCATTGTCCAATCCATGGATCTCATCGATGGTCCATCCACTGATCCCCCATCGTCTTCCTCTTCCCCCTCCATCCCACATTCGGAGTCCCGCATGCGGCGGCTGAGCAAGTTGATCGTTTTCCTCGTCGCCTGCAGCGCGGCGCTCGTCTTCACGGTGACCCGTCGGGACGACGGCATCCGCGTGGGCGCCGACAATCAGATTCACGCAGCGACGCGCCCCCTGGCCGGCAAGTACGATCTCGGCCAGCTGCCGATCTTCTCGAAGACGCTGTTCTACGTGCGCGAGAACTACTTCGACAAGAACCGGCTGGATCCGAAGCGGATGCTGGTGGGCGCGCTGGACTTCGTGCAGCGCGACGTGCCGGAGATCCTGATCGATCGCTGGCCGGAGCACGATCCCAAGCAGGTTACGGTCAAGGTCAACGGCCAGTCGCGCAGCTTCTCGATCGAGCGCGTCGACGCGCCCTGGAGCCTGCGCACCAAGCTGCAGGAGATCTTCCAGTTCGTGCAGCCCAACCTGCAGCCGGTGCCCGACAAGGAAGAGTCGCGCCGCCTGGTCGAGATCGAGATGGCCGCCACGAACGGCATGCTCTACACGCTGGATCCGCACTCGGTGCTGCTGGACGTCGAGACCTACAAGGACATGCGGACCCAGACCCAGGGCAAGTTCGGCGGTCTCGGCATCGTCATCGAGATGGACAAGAAGAACCGCATCACGGTCAAGCGCCCGATGCCCGACACGCCCGCCATCCGGGTCGGCATCAAGGCCAAGGACCACATCGTCCGCATCAACAACGAATCGACGATGAACATGACGCTGAACGAGGCGGTCGAGCGGCTGCGCGGCGACGTCGACACCAACGTCGACGTCTACGTCGACCGCGACAACTCGCCGGGCGTCAAGAAGTTCACGATCACGCGCGCCTTCATCCGGCCGCCCGCCATCGATCCGCCAGCGCGCGTGCTGGCGGTGCCCGCCGGCCCGGGCCAGGCGGCGGCGAAGGTCGGCTACTTCCACATGCAGCACTTCTCCGCGAACAGCGCGGGGGATCTGTCGGACGCGCTGGCGCTGTTCGACCGGGAGAAGGTCAAGGGCATCATCATGGACCTGCGCGGCAACCCGGGCGGGCTGTACGAGCAGGCGCAGAAGGTGTCCGACGCGTTCATCAAGGCGGGGACGCTGGTGTCGATGGTCGGGGTGGGGGGCGCGCAGCGGAAGGACGAGACCGCGACGGACAGCGGCCACGAGCCGACGGTTCCGCTGGCCGTGCTGGTCAACCAGAACTCGGCCAGCGCCTCCGAGATCGTGGCGGGCGCGGTCAAGAACCTGGACCGCGGCGTCGTCATCGGCGAGGGGACCTTCGGCAAGGGTTCGGTGCAAGTGCTGTTCGACATCCCGTCGCCGATCCCGTTCGGCGATCACGCGGACGACGACAAGCTGGGCCTGAAGCTGACCACCGCGCAGTACCTGACGCCTGGCGATCTGTCGATCCAGGGGACCGGCGTCATCCCGGACATCGAGACCGATCCGCTGCTGGTCCAGAAGGAAGGCGAGCGGTCGTGGATTCGCCTGCAGCCGTCGACGCACCGGCGGCGCGAGGCGGATTACGAATGGCACCTCGAGCATCCGAGCGCGCGCAAGGGCGAAAAGCCGCTGGAGACGGTGACATACCTCCTGCAGCCCAAGCCGGGCGACAAGGCCAAGAAGAACCCGGCCCACGACGAGGACGACGACACGATCGAGGACCAGGATGATTCGGCGGACAACGACGACGATCAGAATCAGAAGACCGACTTCCTGATCGACTTCGCCCGCGACCTCCTGGCACAGGCGCGCACCAGCCGGCGGCGGGACCTGGTGCTGGGGTCCAAGGCGTTCCTCGACAAGGTTCGCGCCGCCGAGGACAAGAAGGTGTCCCAGGCGCTGGAGAAGCAGGGCGTCGACTGGTCGGCCGGACCGGCGACGGGCCAGGATCCGCAGCTTCAGCTGACGATGCAGCCGACGACGGCCGACGCGAAGATCCCGGCCGGCACGCTGACCAAGCTGCGGGGCGTGGTCAAGAACGTCGGCCACGTCCCGGCGTACCGCGTCCGGGCCGTGCTGGACAGCGACAACCCGATCTTCGACGAGAACGAGATGGTGTTCGGGAAGATCGCGCCCGGCGAGTCGAAGAGCTACGAGCTGGTCGTCAAGATCCCGGCCTCGTCGTTCACCCGCACGGATCAGATCAAGGCGACCCTCTACACGCAGCGGGGCGCCGTGAAGGCGGCAGGCAGCGACCTGCTGGTGAACATCGAGGGCAAGGACCGCCCGATGTTCGCCTACAACTACCAGACCATCGACGACCAGAAGGGGTCGAACCACGACGGCCAGGTTCAGCGCGGCGAGCAGGTGCGCATGCTGGTGACCGTCAAGAACATCGGCAAGGGGCGGGCGGCGCACACCGAGGCGGTGCTGCGCAACGGCACCGGCCAGGAAGGGATCCTGATCAGCGCGGGACGCTTCGAGGCCAAGGAGCTGGCGCCGGGCGAAACGAAGACCTTCTCGTTCGTCTACGAGGTGCGGCCCGAGTTCAAGGGTGACGAGTATTCGCTGGATCTGGCGGTCGCGGACACGACGCTGGGCGAATCGGTCACCGACAAGATCAAGGTCAAGGTCGCGGCGGCGGGCCCGACGCCCGAGCCGCTCGCCGGTACGGCGACGGTGGCGCGCGACGATGCGCCGCTGCGCGAGACGGCCGGCGATTCGGCGCTGATCGTCGGGCGGGCCGCCAAGGGAACGGTGTTCAAGACCAGCGGCAAGCTCGGTGCGTTCACGCGCGTCGACGTGGACGGGACGCGCTCCGCGTTCATCGCCACCGCCGACACGAAGGGCGGCGGCACCGTGCACGGCGCGCTGAAGCCGGAGTGGCAGGTGACGCCGCCGTTGCTGGCGGTGATCGCCCCGACCATCGTCGTCGGCGACACCGTGCACATCAAGGGGCACGCGTCGGACGAGCGGCTGGTGCGCGACGTCTACGTCCGCGTCTGGAACCGCAACGCCAAGATCCCGGTGAAGAAGGCCTTCTATCAGCCGAACCGTCTGGCGGGCGATCGGACCAAGATGGACTTCGAGGCTGACATCCCGCTCTGGGCGGGCAGCAACCTGGTGCAGGTGTTCGCGCGCGAGTCGAACGAGGTGCAGTCGCTTCAGACGGTGGTGGTGTTGAAGCGCGCCCCCGACACCAATCTGGTGGCGCAGCCGTCGCCCGCCGACGCGCCCGCCGCCCCCGCGAAGAAATAAACTCTCCTCCCTCTCTGGCTTGCGGGAGAGGGCCGGGGTGAGGGCAAGCCGCTCTCGGGCGACGTTCGCAGCGCCACGCTCCCGACAGCCGCGCCGCGTTCGAAAATGTGGGTGGGCGCATACATCGGCGCCGCCCGCGATCTCGTTTGAGGTGTACGGTATGCGCTGCCTGCCCGATGAGCTCGTCCGCCCGCCTCGCACTCGGCGCCACCGTGGCGCTGTCGTTCGCCTGCATGGGCTGCGGCGGGTGCGCTGACCACCGGCGGGCCGGCGACAGCGACGCGCCCGTGCAGGTGGTGGCCCGCGAGCTTCACGGCTGCGGGACGCTCGGCTTCGCCGCCGGCGGCGGCCGCGCGCAGATCGTCGCGGTGCCGTCGCTGGGCGGCAAGCAGGTCTTCATGGAAGACATCAACGACGACGGCGTCGCCGTGGGGGGCGAAACAACCGCCGACGGCACCATGCACGCGATCCGCTTTTCCGACGCCAGCGGCCTCCAGGACCTGGCGGCGCTGCCCGGATTCGGCTCCCAGAGCTACGCCAGCGCGATCGCGTCGGACGGCGCGATCGGTGGACACGCCGACCGCGCCGACGGCACCGGTCTCTTCTTCGGCCACCGCTACACCACCAGGGGCGGGCGGGTCGAGATCTGCCCCAGCAGCTGTTCGGTCTGGGATCTGAACGCGAGGGGACAGGTGGTGGGTTTGTTGCCGGGCCGCGATGCGACGGTCTGGCAGGCGTTCCTGTACCAGCCCGACAAGGGCCTGCGCGCGCTCGGGACGTTGGGCGGGGCGCGCAGCTCGGCGAGCGGAATCAGCGAGTCAGGCGTGGTCGTCGGGAACGCGCAGCTCGAGGGCGCCGCCAAGGATGACCTCGGCCACGCCTTCATCTACGACGCGCGCGATGCGGACGCGCGGATGCGCGATCTGAACGCGGTCGTCGACGCCCGCGGCTGGATCCTGCAGGCCGCCAATGACGTCAACGACGCGTTCATCGTCGGCCACGGGCTGCGCGGCTCGGTCAAACACGCGTTCCGCATCGATGTCGCGAGCGGCAAGGTGCTGGACCTCGGCGGCATCCCGGGCGGCGGCGACAGCTACGGCTCGGCCGTGGACGTCTACGGCGACGTCGTCGGGTGGGCCGCCGACTCGACCGACCACGACAACGCCTTCGTCTATTCGGCCGGGCTGGGCGGGATGCGCATGCTGAACGACCTGGTCGATCCGGCGCAGGGCTGGCAGCTCGTGCAGGCGAACGGCGTCAACGCGCACGGCATGATCGTCGGGTGGGGCTACCACAACGGTGCGCCGCGCGGGTTCAAGCTGGCGCTGCCTGTCTGCGTGTCGCGCTAGTCGCTCCGCGCCGTAGGCGCGGTCTGCGACTATTGCTTTTTCAGGTAGCCGCAAAGCCGCGCTTCGCGCGGCAGCGGCTAGACTCGGGCCAAGCTCGACGCCATTCGCGTGCGTGGTAGCTTGCGTGCCGGATGGCTGACCGGCCGCGATTGACGACGGGGGCGGGCGCGCTCACGGGCGGCATCGCCGGCGCGCTGGTCGGAATCGCCGACGGCATCCGCGCCGCGGCGCTGGTCGGGACGGGGGTGCGCGTGGCGCTGGCGACGGCGGTGCTGGTCGGCGCCATCGACGCCATGCTGGGCGTCGGGGCGGGTGCGGCCGTCGAGCTGGTGGCGCGCGCCGCGGTCTGGGGCCGGCGCGCGCGGGCGCCCCGCTGGGCGCGGGCCCTGGCGTTCGTCATCGCCGGTGGCGCGGCGGCGGGCGCGGCGGCGGGCGCCGTGTACGCGACGGCGCTGCGAAACAACCGCTTCCTGGCAGCGGGCGTGACGGTTCTCGCCGCGCTGGCGGCGTCGCTGGGCGGCGTCGTGCTGGCGCCGGTGGTGGCGCGCTTGCTCGCGGGCCGCCGCGCGCGTCCGGAGCCGATGCCGCCCCCGCGGCCGGCGGCGATCCTGCTGGCGCCCGTGGCCGCAGCGATCCTCGCCGCGGCGATCTTCTTCCCGCTCGCGGGAACGCGCCTGCTCCGGGGTTCGGCGCTGGAGGGATGGATGCGCTTTGCAGCGGCCGTCGCGGCGCTGCTGCCCGCCGCGCTGGCTGCCGCGGCGGCCATCCGCCTGCCGCTCCGCTGGCGCCAGGCGATCCCGCTCGCGGCGGTCGTCTTCGGCGGCGCGGCCGGGTTCGCGATCGCCCGGACCTGGAGCGACAACCTCCGCTTCGCGCCGTGGGCGGAGATCCTGGTGGGCGCGGCGATCGCGCTCGGCGCCGCGCTGCTGGCGTGGAGGGCGCGCGAGCGCCTCCCGGACCGGCCGGATCGGATCGCGCTGCTCGCCGTCGGCGTCTGGCTGGGCGCGATCGGGCTCATCCTGCTGGTGTCGCCCTTCGAGCCCGCGCGCAAGGTCGCGGACGCGCGCGCCGCCTTCGCGGGCCAGACGCTGGACGCCGGGCGGCGGCTGCTCGACTTCGACGGCGACGGGTACGCGCGCGCGCTCGGCGGCGGCGACTGCAATGACCGCGACCCCGATATTCATCCGGGCGCGCTGGATCTTCCCGGCGACGGCATCGACGCGGACTGCGACGGCGAGGACGCGGGCGAGTCGCTGCCGCCGCCCGCGCGCATGGTCGACCTGCCGGCGTCCGTCCCGGCCGATCTCGATCTGCTGCTGGTGACGATCGATACGCTGCGCGCCGATCACATCGGTTGCTACGGCTACCCGCGGCCGACGACCCCGGTCATCGACGCGCTCGCCGCCGAGGGGGCGCTGTTCGAAAACGGATGGGCGCACGCGCCGTCGACGCGCTATTCGATGCCGGCGATCGCGTCCGGCCGCTGGCCGTCGGCGATCACGTGGGACGAATCGATCTGGTGGCCGCGGCTGGGCCCGGACGTGCGGACGACCGCTCAGGCGCTGCATGACGCCGGCTACTTCACCGGCGGCATGTTCAGCTTCAACTACTTCGCGCTGGCCGACCACCGCGGGTTCGAGCGCGGCATGGACGAATACCACGCGGAGCGCGCCGCGCTCCACGTCGCGGTCAACGGGCCGATGGAATCGCGCGGGTCGTCGTCGCGCGAGATCAGCGACGACGCGATCGCCTTCGTCGACGCCCACCGCGACCGGAAGTTCTTCCTCTGGATCCACTATTACGATCCGCACCTGTCCTACGAGACGCACGCAGAGGTGCCGCCGTTCGGGACGTCGCGCCCCGATCTGTACGACGGCGAGATCCGCTTCACCGATCTGCATCTGGGACGGCTGATCGCCCACCTGCGCGAGATCGGTCTGTGGGGTCGCACGGCGGTCGTGCTGACCGGCGACCACGGTGAGGGATTCGGCGAGCACGGCGTCACCGAGCACGGATTCGATCTCTACCCGGCCCAGACCAAGGTGCCTTTCATCGTGCGCGTTCCGGGCGTCGCGCCGCGGCGGGTGCGCGCGCCCGTCGGCCACATCGACATCGCGCCGACGCTGCTGAATCTGGCGCGCGGCGCGCCCGAACCGGCCTTCATCGGGCGATCGCTGGTGTCGGACGTGGCCGGTCCGCCCGCCGGCGACACGGACACACGATCCGTGTTCCAGGAGGTGACCTCGGAGCGTGGCAAGAAGCGGGCGCTGGTCACCACCACGCGGCAACTGATCTGGAACGCAACGCCGGGCGACACGACCGAATGCTACGACCGGACCCGCGATCCGGCCGAGGAGCACGACATCTGGCAGCAGGGCCGCGACGGCGGATCGTGCGCCGCGCTGGCGCGCCAGCTGAAGCGCCTGGTCGCCGGCCTGGCGTTGCCGAGCGGGGCGGCCCGGACGCTGGCGGAGGCGGTGACGCCGCCGGGCCGCGCGGCGCCGCCGCCCGGGCACCCGCTGCAAGGGGCGCTGGGCGGCGCGATCCTCGTGCGAGGCTACGACCTGTCGACGCTGAACGTTCCGGCGGGCGGCGCACTGGACGTGACGGTCCACTTTGCCGCTGCGACGCGGATCGCGCCCGGCTGGCGGCTGTTCTTCCACCTCGAGGGCCCGGCGGGCTATCGCAACCTGGACCACGTACCGGTCGAGGGGCTGATGCCGGTCGAGCGCTGGCGCCCGGGGCAGGAGCTGCGCGATCGACTGCACGTCCCCGTACCGCCCGGCACGCCCGCGGGCACCTACACGCTGTACATCGGCGCCTACCACGGCGGGCAGCGGCTTCCCGTGACGCCACCCGCGCTGGCCGACGGAAACAATCGCCTGCGGCTCTTATCGTTCACGGTGTCGCGGTGAACGCCGCCGCGGTGATAGGCTGACCGTCGCCGTGGAACCGGTTCCGTCGCGCTCGACCACACGCGCCGGGCTGGCTGCCCTGGTGGTGGTGTCGGTGCTCGCGCTCGTCGAGACGGCCTCCGCGCTGATCGCGCCCCATCGCGCCCCGACGGACGACGACTGGCGAGCGGCCGCGCGCGAGATCCGCGCCGGCTTTCATCCGGGCGATCTGATCGTCGCCGCGCCCGCCTGGGCCGATCCGATCCTGCGCGTTCACCTGGGCGATCTGATCCCGGTCGATGTCGCGGGTCGTATGGACGACGAGCGCTTCGCGCGCGTCTGGGAGGTGAGCCAGCGCGGCGCGCGGGCGGACGCCGCGCGGCGGGGCAGCGTCGCCGCCGAACGTCGCTTCGGGGCGCTGACCGTCCGCCGCATCGAGCGGCCGCCCGCGGTCGTCGGCTACGACTTCGTCGCGCGCTGGACGGAGGCGCATGTCAGCCGGCGCGGGCCGGGCGCGGGCACGGTCGTCGCCTGCCCGCTGTCGGGCGATCGGATGCAGTGCCCGGACATCGGCTACAACTTCGTGCGCCGCCAGATCGTGGAGGTCGACACCCGCTTGCGGGTGGCGTTGTTCGCGCAGCCCGTCGGAGGGGCGGCCGTCGTCATCGAGTACCCGGCGGTGCGGCTCGGGCGCAGACTGGCCGTCGCCACCGGTCTCGCCGACGTCTGGCGGCGGAAGGAGGCGCACGGCACCGTCGACCTGCGCGTCGTCGTCGACGGCGCGGCCGACGTGACGCTCACGACCGGGAACGACGACGGCTGGGCGATGCACGCCATCGACACGTCGGCCCGGGCGGGCCAGGTGGCCGCGGTCCGCTTCGAGATCACGTCGCGGGCGCCGCAGGCGCGCCATTTCGCGCTGGCCGCGGAGGCGCGCGAATGAAGATGTTCCGACTCGACGCGCGCCGGATCGACTGGCTGATCACGGCGGCGCTGGCGCTCGCGACCATCGTCTGGCTGCTGGCCGTCGAGGGGCGGCAGGGGATCGGTCGCGACGAAGGGCAGTACTTCCGCGCCGGCGAGCGCTACTGGGGCTGGTTCGAGGAGCTGGGCACGGACATCCGCCACGGCGAGCTCCGGCGGCCGTTCACCGCGTCCGTCATCGATCGCTACTGGAGCGACAACGCGCCCGATCACCCGGTGATCATGAAGACCCTCTACGGTCTGTCGTGGCGCGCCTTTCACCGCTGCCATTGCACCGGGCCGACGCGCGGCCTGCACCCGATTCCGGTCGCGGGCCGGCACATCACGCTCCCGCTGTTCGCGCGCGAGTCGACCGCGTTTCGATTCCCGGCGATCGTGTTCGCGGCCTTGCTGGTCGCGATGGTCTATCGGTTCGCGCGCGGCTGGTTGTCACGCGCGCCGGCCGCGGCGGCCGCCGTGCTGACGCTGGCCCAGCCGCATTACTTCTTCCACGCGCCGATCGCCTGCTTCGACGCCCCGATCACGACGATGGCGTTCGCGGTCGGGTTCGCCTACTGGAAGTCGCTGCGCAGCCCGCGCTGGGGGATCGCCGCTGGCATCCTGTTCGGCATCGCGCTCGGGGTGAAGCACAACGCCTGGCTGATGCCGTTCTTCCTGGTCGCGCACTACCTGTGGATGCGGCGG
>DATFXS010000797.1:0-7299 GCA_035315605.1 Polyangia bacterium | reverse complement strand
CAACCAGGGTGGCCAAGGTGGCCAAGGTAGCAATGTCCCGCCGTTCGACTTCGGCGTCTGGGGCGTGGCGACCGACCACATGTTCACGGTGCGCAACGACGGCGGCGGGCCCGCGACGATGATGGCCAGCGCCGGCGCGCTCGGGACGGGCTTCAATTGGAAGGACGGCAACTACCCCGGGAGCAACGGCGGCACCTGCGGCACGATGCTGGCGGTCGGCGCGACGTGCAACCTGATGGTCACCTTCACGCCGAGCGGCAGCGCGCAGCTGTTCGGATAGGTCAAGGTGCAGTACAGCGACGGCGGCAGCACTCACACCGCGACCCGCGCCGTCTCGGGAACGCCGACGGCGCGCGCGCGCGTCACCGTCTCCGAGTGGTTCGGTCCCAACGACTGCACCAACTGCATGCCTTTCGACTTCGGCCCGGTGACGGTCGGCAGCTCGGTCGAACAGACCTTCACGGTCTACAACACGGGCGCGCTGCCGGCGACGTCGCTGGCGCCGGCTGCCGGCCTGAACACGCCCTTCGCCTACAAGACGCCGGGCGGCTACCCGGGCAACGGCGGCAACTGCGGCACGATGCTGGCCGCCGGAAACTGGTGCCAGGTGGTGGTCGTGTTCGCGCCGCAGCTCGCGGGGCCGGCCTCGGCCATGCTGTCGATCACCTACGACGACACCTTCATGTCGCCGCTGACGGCGTCGCGGGCGCTGGCGGGCACCGGCCAGTAGACGTAGCGTCGGCGCGCTTCTCCGTCGCCCGGAACTGGTTTACGATTCGATAACCGCGAGGTGTCGCATGCGTATCTTCTCCGCCCTGGTCGTGCCCGTCGCGCTGGTCTCGTTCGGTTGCAGCTCCGGGTCGTCGCAAGCGCCTGACGGCGGCGGCGGGAGCGGTCGCGGCGGCGGCACCGGGCCAGCCGGGGGAAGCGGTGGTTCGTCCTCGATGGGCGGCGCCGGCAACCCGAACGGTTCGTGCAGCGCCGGCGTTCCGGCGAAGGGCCAGCCCGCCGACACGTCGAACCCGACCGCTGTGATCGGGACGGGCACGGCGGCCAGCTGCACGTTCGCCGCGCTGCAGACCGCGGCGACCGCGGGCGGCGTCATCACGTTCAACTGCGGCGCCGCGCCTGTGACGATTCCCGTCACGGTGACGTTGAAGGTGCCGATCACGAAGAACACCGTCATCGACGGCGGCAACAAGATCACCCTCGACGGCGGCGGCGCCGTGCGCATCCTCAGCTTCGACAGCCCGAACTGGCTGGCGACCGACTTCGGCCTGACCCTGCAGCACATCACGCTGGTGAATGGCAAGGCGACGCCGACCATGATGATCCCGACCGCGCCCGCGCCCTGCTCGCAGGGCTGGATCGACGGCCAGGGCGGCGCCGTCTACATGCGCGACGGCTATCTGGTCGTCATCGATTCGATCTTCATGAACAACCAGGCGGCACAGCTGGGACCGGACACGGGCGGCGGCGCCATCTACGTTCAGGGGAGCAAGGGCGACGTCTGGATCGTCGGCAGCACGTTCACCGGAAATTCCGCCAGCAACGCGGGGGCGGTGGGCGGCCTGTTCGCGGGACTGAACATCTACAACAGCCTGTTCATGAACAACCACGCCGTCGGGCACGACGCCAACAACAACGATCCGACCATGTGCTCGGCGATCAACGCCGGCCAGAACGAGATCGGATCGGGCGGCAACGGCGGCGCCATCTACGACGACGGGAACGACAAGAACGTCACGCTGTGCGGCGACGCGATCATGGGGAACGCCGCCGGCACGAAGGCGTTCGGCGGCGGGCTTTTCTTCACCAGCAACAACTTCGGCGGCGCGCTGACGATCACCGACACGACGATGACCGGCAACACCGGCGGCTACTGGACGCAGGCTCAGAACGACCCGAACGCAAACGCGGGAAAGGCCGTCGGCACGAACTGCAAGAGCCTCACGATCACGAACTCGACCATTCAGGGCCTGAACGGCGTGCCCTAGGGGATCTTGATCGGGAGTACCTGGATGCCGCGCGGGTCCGTCCCCTGGCAGCCTTCGCGACCTTCGCGTTCCCACTCGAACACGATCGCGTCATAACCGTCGAGGAACGTGGCGGCCTCGATGTGCTCGCCCCGGACCGGCGCGGCGCCCAGCTCGCGATTGCCCCGCAGCGCGCGCACGCGCTGCTGGCCGATGACCAGGCCGATCTTCGCGCGGGGGAACCGGGCGCGCGTGCTCGCGAACTCCGTGTCCACCTGACCCCGCTCGCCCGCGGGCGAGAACCCGAGATCGGTCAAGAGGCGCTGCGCCGCCGCGACCCGCGCCGCGACCCGCGGGCGCTCCGACTTCGCGATTGGGCAGTCGTGCTCCTCGTCCGCGGTCGTCGAGTAGAGCGGCAGGCGCGCGACCTCCCCACCTTGCAAATCGAGCAGCACGAGCTCGCCCGTGCTCGCGCAGACGCCCCAGCTCGATTCACTGTGCACGGCCGCCACGACGCGGTACCGGCTCGACACGGCAAAGCCATTGATGTCGACGGAGGTCGCCGTCATGGTGAGGCGGGCGGTCCCGGGCGCGGGCGTGCGCAGCGTGGCCACCTCGGGCCGCCCGAGCAACGGCGTCAGCTCGGGATCCGACACCAGCCGCGCGTAGGCTGCGACCGGCTTGCGCGCCAGCAGCGGCGCGATCGTCTTCACGGCGTCGTCGGCCTTGCCGGCCATCACCTGCGCCGATGCGAGGTTGGTCGCGGCGACGTCGAACGTCGGATCGCGGGCGAGCGCGCGCGCGAAGCCCGCGGCCGATTCGCTCCAGCGGCGCTGGCGGTGGAGCGCCAGCGCGGCGGCGTTCTCCAGCCGCGCCTCCAGACCCGCGATCGTCAAGTTCACCACGTGGCGTTCGTCGCAGTTGTCGGTGATCGTCGCGACCACGCTGCCGTCGGCGGGACCCAGACGCACCTCGAACGAGGTCAGCCCCGAATCCGCGCGCACCTCGATGGGCGCGCGCAGCTTGCCGCGCTCGACATCGAGCCGCCAGTACGACAGGACCAGCGTCAGCCCGTCCGGGAGGGCGGCACGAAAGCCCGAGACGCGAACGTGCTTCGCCGGCGCGCCGGCCCGGGCCGCACCGGCCGCGATCAGCACGGCCGCTCCGATCAACGCCAGGCTCGCGCGCATCCGCCTTCCTCTTAGCAAACGCCGTTCCGTCCGTCTTCACCGGAGAGGTGACTTCCGGCGGCGGTGATGGCACGGTTCCGAAATGCGCACGGTCGGCGCGGCAGCGGCAGCCCTGGCCCTGGCCGTGGCGTGCGGCTGCGCCGCCACGAGCTACCGTCCGACCGAGCCGCGCCCGGTGATGGGCCCGGGCGTGCTTGTCGACGTTATGTCGATCCGGGGCGCGGCGCACGAGGCCGAGGTCTCGATCCGCACCCAGCAGTCGACGCTGATCGGGCCGGTGTCGTGGTCGACGGCAGACAAGGAATCGTGCAGCTCGCCGCAGGCGCTGCCGATCGTCAACCACCCGGAGAGCGGCATCGCGCAACGGATCCCCGACGCGTTCGAGGTGAACGGCGCCGGCGTCGTGTTCGTCCAGCTCGACATCGGCCGGGAGATCGCGCAGCGGGGCCTGTTTCTCGACTTCAAGGTCGACACCGGCGACGCCCGGGGCTGCCTCCGCGTGCCGCTGACCGCCTCAGGATCGGAGACGCTGTGGCGCGCCGAAGGCCGGCCGTGGTCGCTGAGCGCTGGGTTGCGGTTCGACACGCCGCTCGAGCCGCTGGAGGGGACCGGGTCGCGGCTGTCCACCGAGTTCCGGGCGCTGTTCCCGGTCGGTCGGTTCCGGCTTCTCTACGGCATCATCGTCGGCGGCGCGACGTGCCGCGGCGGCAACTGCCCGCCCCTCGAAGCGTACGGCGACGACGAAAACGGCGGCGTCTCCGGCCTCTTTTTCCAGATTGGCGGCGAGCTCGGGATCGAGCGCCGCATCCCGATGGGCCGCTGGTCGCTCGCGATCACCGCGGGTGGCAGCATCTCTGAATTTCACCTGGGGGCGCCGCCCGACTACGGCGGCGGGCGGAACGTCGGCGTCGCCGGGCCGTTCGCGTCGCTGACGCTGTTCGCGCCGCGGCCCGACTTGATTCCCGGTTTCGACCCGCCCGCCGGCCGCGCCAGCCACGGCCCCGAGATCTTCGTCCAGCGGCTGACCGCCTTCGGCCGCGGCCCGACCGAGAGCGCCTGGGCCCTGGGGTTCGGCTGGCGGATCGAAGGGGCGCAATGAGCATCCGCCCCTCAGATTGATGATGAACCGAGGGGCCTGATCGCACTAATCTGGGATCAGGAGGTCTCGGATGACTCCTCGGCAGGCAGGCTGGCTGGCGATCGTGGCGGTATCCGGCGCGCTCGGGTGCGCGGGAACCAACCCGCGCGCCACGCAGACCGGCGATGCGGCCGCCGGCTCGGGGGCGACCAGCGGCGGCGGCGGGCGGGACGGTGCCATCGACGTGACCAGCTCTGTCGACATCACGGTCGCCGACGGGCGGGTGATCGGATCGGATGCGCTCGGGGACGCCGCCTGCGCCACCGCGACGCAGAAGGCGCAGCAGGTACCGCTCGACATCTACATCATGATGGACAGCTCGGGATCGATGGACGACGTCATCGACACGAACAGCACGACCACCAAATGGGCGGCGGTGCGCGACGCCATCATCGCGTTCCTACGCGATTCCCAATCGGCCGGGCTGGGCGTCGGCATCCAGTACTTCCCGCTGACGCAGCCGGGTGTCCCGGGGACGTGCGAGATGAACAACGCCTGCAACGCCTACGGGCCGTGCGACATCCTGAACACCTGCAGCGCGACCCCCACCATCACGCCCTGCCAGACCAACGCCGACTGTCGGGGCGGCCAGGGGACGTGCGTCCGGCTCGGCGTCTGCAACCTGTCGGGCGGCGCCTGCGCGCCCGCGGGCACGCAGTACCTCTGTACGGCGAACAACGCCAACGACTTCTGCGCGCCCATCGCCGGCTACTGCGACATGCGCGACCGGTGCGACGCCGCCTCTTACGCGACGCCGGCCGTCGAGGTCGCGGCGCTGCCGGGCGCGGCGAACGCGCTGGTCACGTCGCTGAACGGCCACATGCCGGACGGGCTGACGCCGACGGCGGGCGCGCTGTCGGGTGCGGTGATGCACGCGCAGGCGCTCGCGCGCGCGAATCCGACGCACAAGGTGGTCGTGCTGCTGGCGACCGACGGGCTGCCCAGCGAATGCAACCCCAGCGACATCGCGGGCGTCGCGGCGATCGCGTCGACGGCGCTGGCGGCCACGCCGTCCATCGCGACCTACGTGATCGGCGTGTTCGCCCCCGCCGAGATGGCCGACGCGCAGACGAACCTGAACGCCCTGGCCGCCGCGGGCGGGACGGGCAGCGCGTTCCTGATCAGCACCGGGAACGCGAACGTGACCACCGCGTTCGTCTCGGCCCTGAACTCGGTGCGGTCGTCCGGGCTCTCGTGCCAGTACACGGTGCCGACGCCGACCGCGACGGGCGACGGCGGCCAGATCGATTACTACACGGTCAACGTGCAGTTCACGTCGGGCTCGGGACAGGCGACGACGATCGGGAACGTGAAGGACCGCGCCAGCTGCAGCGCCACCAAGGGCGGCTGGTACTACGACGTCGATCCGTCGACGGGCGCGACGCCGCAGACGATCTCGATCTGCGACACGTCGTGCGCCCAGATGAAGGCCGACCCGGGCGGGCGGATCGACATCTTGCTCGGCTGCCAGACGGTCATCATCGTCGATTGACGGTCGACGACGCCGATTGGCGGTAGGCTGCGACCCATGCGCTACCTCCACACCATGCTGCGCGTGCGGGATCTCTCGGCCGCGCTGGACTTCTTCGTCACCAAGCTCGGGCTTCGCGAGCTGCGGCGCCAGGACCACGAGGCGGGGCGCTTCACCCTCGTGTTCCTGGGCACCGGCGCAGACGGCGACGCCGGCGAGATCGAGCTGACGCACAACTGGGACGAGACCGAGCCCTACCCGACCGGGCGGTTCTTCGGCCATCTGGCGTACCAGGTCGACGACATCTACGCGACGTGCGCGCGATTGCGCGATGCAGGCGTTGCCATCCTGCGCCCGCCGCGCGACGGGCACATGGCGTTCATCAAATCACCGGACGGCCAGTCGGTGGAGCTGCTCCAGCGTGGCCCGGCGCTGCCCAAGCAGGAGCCATGGGCCTCGATGCCCAACCAGGGCTCGTGGTGAGCCGTCAAGCCGGCCGGCGGCAGAGAAAGATCGCGTCCGTGACGGCGTCATCGAACGGGCGGTCGACCAGCTCGACGCGGTAACCGGCGGCCGTCAAGACGTCGGTCCAGACGGCGCGCGGGAACAGCCCCTCGACGTGCCGATCGTGGACGGCCTTCAGTTCGTTTCGTTCGCGCAGCAGGAACGCGTATTCGACCGTGTACGCGTCGTCGCCCGGATCGGGGTCCCATGCCCATTCGAGGCAGCGGAGTGAGCGCGCGCCCTCGTCGCCGGCGTGCAGCTCGGACCGCTCGCCGAACGTCTCGCGGACGTAATCGGGCGCGAACAGCGCGGCACCGCCCGGGCGGGTGTGCGCGAACGCCGTCGCGGCGGCAGCCGCCAGATCGGCGCGCGTCGTCATGTAACAGACGGCGTCGTGGACCAGCACGGCGTCGAACGACCGGCCGAGGCGCAGCGTGCGCATGTCGCCGGGCAGGTGCTCGCATTCGGGGTTCAGCGCGCGCGACAGCGCCAGCATGTCGGGCGCGATGTCGGTCAGCGTGCAGCGAAAGTCGCGCTTCATGAAGAACGCGTTGCCGCCCGCGCCCCCGCCGAGCTCCAGCAACGTGCCGCCCGTCGGCGCGCCCGCGTGGGCCAGCATCGCCGCGTACGCCGCCGCCTCCTCGGCGTGATCCGCGACGGGATCCAGCAAGCGGTACCAGGGTGTCAGCTCACCGTAGAGCAGTGGTTGCATGCCGCAAAGCTAGCGCACGGCCGGCCCCTGATTCAGAGCGATGACGAAGCACCGCGCAATCTTGACTACAATCGGCGCGTGGCCGACGCGCCCTCCCCCTATGCGCCCGGGATCATCGCCGACGAGCGGCTGCCGCCGCGGCCGGCGGGGCGCGCGTCGGTGTTTCTGGTCGCGACGTTCGCGATGACCGTCGCGACGTCCGGGCTCTACCGATTCTGGTCGGGGCGCGCCCCGCTGATGACCGGCCACTCCAGCTCGATCGCGGCGGCAATGGCGCTCGTGAGCTTGCCGGGGATGCTCGCCCTGCT
>DATFXS010000796.1:0-4069 GCA_035315605.1 Polyangia bacterium | reverse complement strand
CGGGACGACGGTCGTCACCGGCGCGGCCGGCAGCGGCGCGACCGGCGCCGGCGGCTCCGGCACCGGCAACAGCGGCGAGAGCGGCGCCTCGGGCGGCTGCGCCTGCGACACCGGCGGCGGCGCGCGCGGATCGGCGCTCGGCCTCGGCCTGCTCGCCCTTCTGTTGATGAGGACGCGGGCGACGTCGCGGGTCAAGACGACGGCGAGACGTCGCGCGCATCGGTCCGCCGGCGCGCGCGGCTGATACCGATTCAGGGGCTCGAGTGGAAGGCCGCGGTGCGGACCTGCTCGAGCACGAACGAGCTGCCCGGGTTCAGGTTGGGATCGACGACGCCGGCGCGCGAGCGGGTGAGCGTCATCGTCACCGTGCAGGACGACGGGCTGAACTCTCCTTCGAGCGCGAACCCGTAGGTGCCCGGATCGCCGTCGATGGCGAAGGAGACGTCCTCGACGCAGCTGCCCTGAAACGCGAGCAGCATACGGTCCGCCGTCCCTGACGGGGACCAACTGACCGACTCCGGCTGGGAACGCGGCATGTCGACGATGGACAGCGGCGACAGCTCGAACGGCGGCGGCAGCGCGCCGATGCTGTCGGGCGCGTCGGCCTCGTTGGGATTGGGGCGATCCAGGATCACCTGCACCTGCGTCTCAGCCGCGCCCGTCGGCAAGCTGGCCTCGTAGTCGCTGCCAACGGCGCCCAGCTTCCAGCGCAGCCCGCTGGCCTCGGCGTAGAGAGCGTCGCCTCCCTCGAGCTTCACGGGGTTCAGGGGATCGACGCCGTTCCCCGGGGACATCGCAACGTGAACGGTGGCCGCGCTGGCCGACGTCGCGGTGACGCGGATGCCGGCGCTGATCTGGCCCGTCCGGAGGTCCTTCGATGACGTCGCGGTGCATCCGGCGGCGAGGGCAGCGGCGGCGAGCCCACAGCCGATCATCCGCAAACCGGGGTGGGTCATCGTCATCGGCGCCATTCTATCCCCGGAACCTGTGGCGGTTTCGGTGGTCCCTCGATCGGCAGACCATGCGCCGCCGGTCGCTTCCCCAGGTTGTGATCTCCGTCCCTTGTCCCGTCGACTGGAACGCGATGACGCGCATCGACGCCGACGGGCGCACCCGCTTCTGCGAGCGCTGCGAGCGCCCGGTCTACGACAGCGCCGCGATGACGCGCGCCGAGCTGGGCGACCTGATCGCCCTGCACGAGGGGCGCCGCTTGCCGTGCGTGCGTCTGCACCGGCGGCCCGACGGCACCATCGTCACGCGGGACTGCTTCGCGCCCTTGTTCCGGGCCGGGCGTCTTCTGTGGTTGAAAGCCGGGCTCGCCGCCACCGCGTTCTGGGTATGGGTGCTGGCCCTGCACCCGCTTTCGCGCTTCCTCCGACGCGACGTCGACGCGCGGATTTCGTCCGAAGAGATCAGCGAGCCCGAGAGGCCGACCTACACCCTGCAAGGGCTGCTCACCATCTTGCCGCCGCACCCACCTTCGGAAGACGCCGCGCTCCTGTCGCGAACGCCCGGGTCCAATGGCTGGTCGTCCTTGCCGGCGGCGGATCGCGCCGCGCCCCTCCGCACGCTCGAGGCCGAGGAAGAGATCTGGAACCCCGGGAAGCGTCGATGAGGTCCCGCTCGCTCCCGCGGATCGCGATCCGGGTCCCCTGCACCGCCGACTGGAACCAGATGCGGCCGATCGAATCCGACGGGCGGGCCCGCCTGTGCGCCGCCTGCGACAAGCCCGTCTACGACGCGCGATCGATGACGCGCGCCGATCTCGGCCGGCTGATCGCGAAGCACGAGGGCGCCCTTCCCTGCCTGCGTCTTCTCCGGCGCGCCGACGGCACGCTCATGACGAAGGGATGCTTCGCGCCGGTGGTTCGCGCCGGCCGCTTCCTTTGGCTCAAAGCGGGCCTCGGGGCCGTCGCGTTCTGGTCGACGGTCTTTGCCATCTGGTCGTGGATGCTGCAGCCCGCGCGGTCCGTCATCGAGAGCGCCGCCCCCGCCAAGACGGAATCCCGGAAGCTGCCGTTCGTCTTCAAACCTGGCGCGCGGCCCGACGCGCGCCCGAGCCGCAGCGGCCCACCCAGGCCCCGGGCGAAGGCACCGGCTCCAAAGGAAGAGGTGACGGAGTTTCTCGGCGAGATGGCGCTCGACCAGTGAGGCACCATCTTCCGCCGCCTATCAGTTCTTGATCACCAGCTGGTATGGAGAACACTGAACGTTCAGATCGATGGGGCGAATCCGAACGTAGAACGCGGTCAGATCACAGTCCACATTGTCGCTCTGCTGCCAGCTGGACGCCGACGTCGTTCCGGGGCATTCGCCTCTGGCCAGAGTTCCGTCGCAGTCGGTGTAGACGTCCATGAGGTAGTTGAGCGCGCTCGGGGTGCCTCGTGCGAGGGAGAGCGCACCATGACTGTTTCCATCCGAAGAAAGTTCGAAGGTCAGCCTGTACCAGGACTCGCCTGCGCCGTTCGAAGGGAGAGCGTGCAAGAACACCTGATTCGCGCCAGGCGCGATGACCAGGTCCTGCGCAGCGGCACAGGTGCCATGCGCCTGGACGCCCCCAAACGTCGCATCGCACTGATGGCCGACTGAAGCTGGCGCTCCCTCTGGGCCCTGCGGGCCCTGGGGCCCCGCCGGGCCCTGGGGACCCGTCTCGCCCGTCAGACCGATGGTCCCTTGTGGGCCGGCGTCGCCTTGAGGTCCAGGCGGTCCCTGCGGGCCTGCTGGCCCCTGAACGTTCCAGGACAGGAGGCGCTCGAAGTGCTGGCACTGCGACGGATCGTCGACGATCCGCACGAAGCCGGCGTTGCTGCCATCCATTCTCTGGCAGGCGTAGATGATCGCCGTTGGCGAGGTGCTCAGGGCCGAATCGGCCCACGACGCTCCCGCCAGCGCCGCAGCGCCGATCGCCACGATGACCAAGGTCCGGAGAACTCGCTTTCTCATCGCAACGTCCCTCCTCTTCCAGGTGTCCCTGGCCGGGAGAGTACTGCTATTCACAAAAAGTTCACCAATTAGATCGAGAGGACGAATGGTCCGGGGCGGAACGGGCGGCCTGGCCTAGCGCGCGCGCCAGAGCGACAGCGAGAAGTCGCGCGCGCGGTCGGTCCACCAGCGCGCGCGGCTGAATCCCGCCGCGCGCAGCGAACGCTCGAGGGTGGCGCGCCGGAACTTCACGCTGATCTCGGTGCGCATCTCCTCGCCGGCCGCGAAGCGCACATTCAGGCCCAGCGCGCGCACCTTCACCTCGTGGGCGACGCGCGCGCGCAGGCGGATGTCGACCAGCTCGCGCTCGGGATCGTAGGCCGCGACGTGATCGAACAGTTCCTCGTCGAACGTCGCGCGCAGGTCGCGGTTGAGGACGCGCAACACGTTCTTGTTGAACAGCACGGTGACGCCCGCGGCGTCGTTGTACGCGGCGTCGAGTCGCCGCTTGGCCTTGACCAGGTCGGCGCCGAGCAGGAACCAATCCCCCGGGCGCAACACCTGCCGCAGGGCGGTGAAGAAACGGGCCCGCTCACCCTCGTCGAAGTTGCCGATCGTGCTGCCGAGGAACGCGACCAGGCGCGGCCCGCCCGCCGGCTCCGCCGGCAGGAAGCGGACGTGCTCGTGGAAGTCGCCCACGACGGCGCGGACGTCCACGCCCGGATAGTCGCGTCGCAGCCCCGGGACCGCGGCGGCGACGGCGGGCAGAGAAACGTCGAAGGGCGTGAAGCGGCGCAGGCTGCCGGCGTCGCGAAGCGCGTCCAGCAACAGGCGCGTCTTCTCCGAGCTACCCGACCCCAGCTCGACGAGCGTCGCGGCGCAGGTCGTGCGCGCGATGTCGCCTGCGTGCGCGCGCAGGATCTCGCGCTCGCGGCGCGTGAGGTAGTACTCGGGCTCGCGCGTGATCGCCTCGAACAGCGTCGAGCCGCGCTCGTCGTAGAACCATTTGGGCGGCAGCTGCTTCGGCGTCGCCGTCAAGCCGCGCCGCGCCTCGGCGCGCAGCAACGCGACGCGGTCGGCCTCGGTCAGCAGGATGTCGACGTCGAGCGCCGGCGGGTCGATCGTGCCGCCGCCGGGCACCGCCGTG
>DATFXS010000795.1:0-5888 GCA_035315605.1 Polyangia bacterium | reverse complement strand
TCGGGACCTGCGATGGCGACGGGCGCGGATTGACGTCGCCCATCGCGAGGGCGCCGCTCGCCTGCTCGCCCCAGCACCAGAGGCTGCCGCCGCGCTTGCGCGCGCAGGTCGTCGACTGCGAACAGCCGACCTCCGCCCAGTCGTCGTCCTCGCCGACCGCCACGGGCGCGCGAATCTCCTCGGGCAGCGTGGCGCCCTGACCGAGCTGCGAGTTCGTGTTGCGCCCCCAGCAGTAGAGGCGCCCCGGCGCGCGGATGCCGCACCCGTGTCCCTGTCCCGCGGCGATGAACGTCCAGTCGTGCGTGTCGCCGAGTTGCACCGGCGTCAGGCGGTCGTCGCCTGGATACTGATCGCCGAGCCCGAGTTGCCCCTCCTGGTTGTACCCCCAGCACCAGACGCTGGCGTCGACCAGCAGCGCGCACGTGAACTCGAAACCCGTGCGCACGTCGACCGCCTTGGCGGGAAGCGCGACCTGCCGGGCATCGGGGCGCGACACGCGATCGCCGGAGCCGAGCTGGCCGTTCGCGTTGCCGCCCCAGCACCAGACGCCGCCGTCGGCGGCGAGCGCGCAGCTGTGGGTGCTGCCCGCCGCCGGCGCGATCCAGGGACCGCCCGCGATCGACACGGGCGGCAGCGTCGTGCCTCCGTCGCTGCTGGCGACGCCGAGCTGTCCGTCTGTGTCGTCGCCCCAGCAGCGCAGCGCGCCGCCCGTGACCGCGCAGGCGTGGCCGAACCCGGCGGCCAGGCGGACGTCGGTCACCTGCAGAATCACCGGCGCGCCGCCGTCGATCGGACGCAGCACCTCGCCGCTGCGCGTACAGCCGGGCGTCGTCAGCACGACGGCGCTCGCGATCGCGAGGGCAGAGACGCCGCCGCGGCGGCTCACGGCGCCTCCAGGCCGAGGGTGGCGCCCAGCGCCACGCCGCTCGCGCGCGCGACGACCGCGCCGGCGTCGGTCGCCTCCACGCCGCGCAGCGCGACGGCGCCGTCGAGGCCGCCGGTCGCGTGCACGGATCGTCCGAGCGCCAGCCGGCCGACCAGGCGCAGCCGCGCCGTCGCCAGCAGGTTGCCGTACGCGGCGGCCTCGGCGCCGCTCGACGGCTGCGCGCGGAACTCGAGCCAGCCGACGTCGGCGCCGGCGCCCGCTTCGAGCGACGCGTGCCGGCTGCCCGCGACGCGGACCAGCAGCGCGAGCGCCCCGCCGGTCCCGAGCGCGCTCACCTCCCCGTGCGGCGCGGCCGCCGCGGGGCCGACGCGCACCGTGCCCGCGATCTCCAGCGCGATCCGCGGCGACAGGCGCAGGCGCCCGAACGCATCCGCGCCGATCAACGTGACGCCGCCGCTCTGGACGTAGCGCTCGATCACCCCGCGCGCGCCGAGGCCGTTCGTATCCACCTGCGCGGGCGCCAGCGTCTGGCCCACCGCGGTGACGACCTGCGGTCGGGCGTTCGCCTGGGCCTGTCGGGCGCGGGCGGTATCGAGCGCGATCTCGGCCCAGCTCGCGCGCAAAAGCTCGTCGGCCTCGATCGCGATGGCGGCGGAGCGGCCGTCGTCCGGGATGCGCGACAGATCGACGTCGCGGCGGACGCGCTTGCGCGTGACCGCATCACGCACTTCGATGTCGACCGTCGCCTTGGCGGTGTCGTCGGGGCTGAGGTCGACAGTCAGCGTCGCCAGCGGCTCGCCGCGCGCGGGATGTGCGTCCGCCGAGCAGGCCGCGATCCCCTGGCCGGCCAGCGTGTGCTGCAGATCGGACAGGATGCCGGCGCGCTGGACGTCGCTCCACGCCTGCGCGCCGAGTTGCAGCAGCACCCACGGTCCGTCGCCGCCGTCCGCGCATCGCGGCTCGGCGGCGGCCGCCGCCGGCAACACGGCGACGGCGGTGCACAAGGCGAGCGACAGCGTCGGACCGCGCATCCCGCTCCATGATAACTCCCGCAATAACCGCGTGATCGCGCGGTGTTTGGTCCTGACGATCTGTTGGACCGTTTGGCGGACCTCGGGGTTCGTACAGGGCAGGATGCGCGTCTTCCTGACATGCGCCGCATTCGTGCTGGCGTCCGGCCTCCTCGGCTGTAACGGCAACCTCGGGGGCCACAGTGCGGGGACGGCCGGCAACGGCATGATCACCGGGACCGGCGGCGCGAGCGGCGGCGCGGGCGGAACGACGCCGGCGCCGACCTCGCCCGACATGTTCGGCACCTGCCCGTCGGGCGGCGGCGAGCCGGGCGCCTCACCGCTGATCAAGCTGTCCACCATCCAGTACCGCAACACGGTTCGCGACCTTCTGACCGCGAGCGGCCTGCCGGACGTGGCGACCGAGGTGGCGCCGATGCTGGCGGCGATCCCGGACGACAGCACGGTCGCGTTCCGCGGGCTCGACACGCGTGTCTCGAGCGACCACATCCAGGGCTACTTCAACGTCGCGAGCGCGGCCGCCGACGGCGCGATCAAGACCAGCCAGCGCCTGACCGCGCTCGCCGGCAGCTGCGCCGCGACGTCACCGCTCGCGCAGAGCTGCCTGGACGCATTCCTCGCGTCGTTCGGCAAGCGCGCTTTCCGCCGCCCGCTCGCCGCCGACGAGCTCGCCGAGATGAAGGACGTCGCGATGGGCACGTCGCCCGCGCCGGCCAACGCCACCGAGGCGATCCGCAACGTCGTCGTGATGCTGCTCATGTCGCCGCGTTTCGTGAATCACCTCGAGCTGGCGGGCACCCCGCTCTCGAGCCAGCCGGACGTCCTCGCGCTCGATCCCTACGAGGTGGCGTCGCGCCTGTCGTACACGTTCTGGCAAACGCTTCCCGACGACGCGCTGCTGGCCGCGGCGGCTGATGGATCGTTGGCGACCGACGCAGGCTTCAACACGCAGCTCGATCGCGTGTTCGCCGATCCGCGCACGCGCGACACCGTCTGGCAGTTCTGGGACGAGTGGATGAAGTTCGATTCGTTCACCGGCTTCTCGTCCGACCGGCCCGCGTTCATGACGTTCGCGGCGGGCGAGAACGTCGGCGTCGCCGGCCACGACCACTGGGGCGACATGGTCACCGAGATCCACGATCTCACCGACCTCTACACCTGGACGCAGTCCGGATCGCTCGATGATCTGTTGACCTCCACCGTGTCGGTCACGAAGTCGGCCGACCTGGCGCACCTCTACGGCGTGTCCGCGTGGAGCGGCGGCGGCGCCTACCCGCAGTTCACGGACGGCAGCCGCAGCGGGATCCTGCAGCGCGCGGCGCTGCTCGCCGACAACCTGGAGACGACGAACCCGTTCCACCGCGGCGCTCTGATCCGGCGCTCGATCCTGTGCGACAACCTGCCGCGCCCCGATCCCAACAGCCTGCCGGCCGGATCGCTGGATCCGCCGCCGCAGAGCACGGCGATGACCACGCGCCAGCGTTACGAGGCCAAGGTCGCCGGCAACGGCCTGTGCTCGGGCTGCCACGATTCGTTCAGCAACCTCGGCTACGTCATGGAGGCGTACGACGCGCTCGGCCGCTTCCGCACGATGGAGAAGGTGTACGACGAGCAGACCGGCGCGCTGCTGGCGACGCTGCCGATCGACACGACCGGCATCCCGCAGGTGATCATCGGCGACATGCGGCCGGTCGCGGGCCCGGCCGAAATGAACCAGCGGATCGTCGAGAGCGGCAAGGTCGAGGCCTGCCTGTCGGCCAATTATTTCCGGTACGCGCTGCGCCGCGATCCGACCGCCAACAGCGCCGACGCCTGCGCCTACGATTCGATGCGCAGCGGCCTCGCGTCGGGCGGCGCGCTGGCCGCCGCCTTCCGCGGTATCGCGACCAGCGCCGGTTTCCGCCAGCACAAGGTGGGCGCGCCATGAAGCGATTGACGAGATTCCCGCGGCGATTCTTCCTGAAGGGCGCGGGCGGCGCCGTCCTGGCGATGCCGTTCCTCGAGTCGCTGGCGCCGCGCAACGCCGCCGGGCAGACGGTGACGCCGCCCAAGCGCTTCATCGTGCTGAAGTCGTTCAGCACGCAGCTGGTGCAGGCGTGGTACCCGACGTTCACGGGCAACGGCTACGCGCTCCACGACAGCAAGTACGCCGGGACCACCAAGGCCGACGGGACGACGCTGCTGACGCAGAAGCTGGTCAGCGGCAAGAACTACACCTGGGCGCCGATCACCGACTTCCAGACGTCGAACGGCATCTCCGGCATTCTGGGGCCGGCGCTGAATCCGTTCCTGCCCAAGCTGACGCTGATCCGCGGCCTCGATTTCCTGCCCGCCGTGAACCACAACTACGGCGGCCTGCTGGGCAACTTCTCGTCCTGCACGGCGGCCACGCCCTGCGACGCCGACAGCCTGCCCCACGTCCCGACGATCGATCAGGTGATGGCGTATTCGCCGAAGGTCTACGCGACCACGCCGGGCCTCCGGTCGCTGCACATCTCGCAGGGTGTGACGAACGCGATGTCGTACTCCGACCTCGGCATGAAGGGCGGGCCGGTCCAGCAGCTGACCACGCGCGCGAACCCTCTCGACGCGTTCAACGACGTGTTCGCGGGGTTCACGCCCGGCGGCGGTATCAACCCGACGATGATGCGCGACAAGCTGCTCGTCGATCGCGTCTACGCCGACTACACGCGCCTCCGGCAGAACAGCCGGCTGTCCGGCGCCGACAAGCAGCTGGTCGATCAGTACGTGTCGCTCGTGTCCGAGCTGCAGGCGAAGCTGTCGCCGACCGGAGCACCGATGATGTCGTGCACGCCGCCGGTGGCGCCCGCGTCGATGGCCAACAACACCGGCCTCAACACCACGGACATCACGACGAAGTGGGGCCTGTTCCTCGACATCGTCACCGCCGCCGTCATGTGCGATCGCACGCGGATCATCACGATCGGCGTCCACAAGGCCCTCGGTCCCAGCCCCGATTCGACCAGCACGGCGCAGCTCGGCTACTACCATTCCGAGGACGCGAGCGGCGGCACCTGGCACGGCCTGGCGCACGACTTCTCGAACGCCAATTCGCGCCGGCTGCTGCAGGGGATCAACAGCTGGATCGCCAGCGAGGTGTTCGCAAAGCTGCTGGCGAAGCTGGACGTGCCCGAGATGGGCGGCACCACCTACCTCGACAACTCGCTCGTCTACTGGGGCAACGAGCTCGGCTTCAACCACATCGCGTACAGCGTGCCGTGCCTGCTGGCGGGCAGCGCGGGCGGGTTCATCAAGCCGGGGCGCTACATCGACTACATCGACTGGGACGGCCGCGCGTACTTTTCGCAGGAGAACGGCAACGTCATCAAGGGCATCCCGCACAACCAGTTCCTGGTGACCGCGATGCAGGCGATGGGCCTCGCCCCCGCCGACTACGAGACCGGCGGCAACCCCGGCTACGGTTCGACCAGCGTGAACAGCCGGACCTCCGACACCTGGGCGGTCGACTACGACCTGTCGACGGTCGGCCAGATCCTGCCCGGGATTCGCGGCTAGCGGACTTTCACACGCCGAGCGCGGTGAAGATTCGTCATCGATCAGCGGTCGACGTTCACCGGCGCGATAGTTGGCATCAGCCGGGGGAGTGATCCCACTCCGATACCGATGTGCTCGGACTACGACGGCGGTACGGTCTGCACTACCATCGGCGGTCCCGGCCACACCGCGGGGGAGAGGCGGTGATCGGCGGAGTGGCGCTGGGGGTGACCGGTGCCGGGATCGGCGCCATCATCGGAATGTTCGTGGGGCACACGGATCGGTTCGAGTTCTGAGCTCCGGCCCGATCAGGGCTGGGGGCAGCCGGCGCCGCCGTCATGTGCGATCGCACGCGGATCATCACGATCGGCGTCCACAAGGCCCTCGGTCCCAGCCCCGATTCGACCAGCACGGCGCAGCTCGGCTACTACCATTCCGAGGACGCGAGCGGCGGC
>DATFXS010000794.1:0-5347 GCA_035315605.1 Polyangia bacterium | reverse complement strand
TTCGATACATATCGCACAGGGTGCGCGGCTGCCGCAGTTGTCACACCTAACAGCGCCAGGACAAATGCGGAAAGAACAACGGTTCTGCGCATCGCATCTCCTTCGTAACGAGTCTCGATCATACGCGAAAGGCCCCGAAGGGATACGTACAAATCCCCTAGGTGCGTGCGCAATCACATCAAACGAGCGCGACCTCGCAGAAAACGTCTTGATTAATCACGCCCGATTTTGCACGGTAGGGATTCACGGTTCGCAGCAGCGAACGCATCCGCAACGGCACGAGGAGGGGGAGCATGGCGCAAAAGACGGTCTTGTTGGCTGAAGATGATCTCGAGATTCGGGACATCCTCCAGGACTTGCTGGAAGCAGAAGGGTACGACGTCGTTCCGGCCAGCCACGGCCGCCAAGCGCTCGAGTTCCTGCAAGGCGCACGGGGAGAGAAGCTTCCCGACCTCGTCGTGCTGGACCTGATGATGCCGCTCGTCGACGGTCACCAGGTGTTGGACAAGATGAAGAGCGATCCGGTGCTCGCGCCGATTCCGGTCGTCGTGCTGAGCGCGGTCGCGCGCGAACGTCCGATCGGCGCCGCGGCGTTCCTGCGCAAGCCGATCCCGCTGCAGAAATTCTTCGACACCATCAAGGGCTTCGTCGAGGCGGGCATGCCCCGCCCGGCCGCGGTCTAGTCCGCACCCCGAAACTTTAACGGGTTCTAAGCGGTGCGGCGCCTGTCGCTCCGACCGAGAGCGTGGTCGTGTACGTGGACGTGGACGTCGTCGTAGACGCAAACGTAGCCGTAGTCCAGGTCCACGACCACGTACACGACCATGTTGGCCCCAGCGACAGGACCGTGCAGCGCCCGGAGCACGGCCCCGCTTCGAACAGCCGCGATGAACCGGCTAGTTGTGCGGAAACGCCGGGCCGCTGTAGGGGTCCGGGTTGACGACGGGCGCGGGCGGCTTCTCGCCGGCCGCAGCCATCTCCGGCAGCGCGGCGACCGGCTGCAGCTGCGACGAGAGCGCGTCCTCGTTGTCGAGCGCGGTCTGAACGTTTTGGGGCGGCTCGCACAGGCCGCGCAACGCGCGCGCCTTCGCCAGCTCGCCGAGCCGGTAGTAGGCGACGACGCGCCAGAAGCAGGCTTCCTGATCGTTGCGCGAATCGAGCTCGCGCAGGTGAAACAGCACGGTCCACCAGCGATCGGGCTGTCGCTCGGCGCGCGCAGCCTGCTCGGCGTCGACCAGTGAATCCCGCCGCGTCGCCGCCAGCGCCTTCTTCGCGTGGCCGGCGAAGCTCGGGAACGGCACCACGTGCGCGTCCTCGTTGATCTCGTGACCGACGTTGACGGTCAGCGCGCCGGGACGAAGCGTGCGTGTCATCTTTGTCGGATGGGCGGTCGGCTTGTCGCCGGCCTTCTCGATCGCGGACGGCTTCTTCTTGCCGCCCTTCTTCACGGCCGTCTTGGTCTTCGCGGGCGCGCTCGCGTCCTTCTCGGCACGGACGGCCGCGGGCGCGATCACGAGAGCGCACGCAACGAACAGAGAAGCCAATCGCATCACATCAACCTCCGGGCGCCTGGGGGATACCGAACACGTCGCGCAGGCGAGGATAGCGCTCTTTCGGGACGTCCACATCATGCAGTCCGATGCGGAGCGATACGGTTGTGCCGTCGCCCCACGGCCACCAGAGGCCGAACGCGCCGGGCGCGTCGTCGCCGCCGCCCCAGAACAACAGCTGCGCCGCGCGCAGGCCGCCGCACTTCCCGACGAGATCGCGCTGACCCTCGCCGGCCGTCGCCAGCGTCTCAACGGAGAACGACGCCGGCAGAGCTTCCGCCATCGCCGCCCGTGCCTCCGCCTCGCGCGCCAGCGGGATCGACGACGCGACGCACTTGAGGCGCCGGTCGTAGCTCCAGTCCTGCGATGGCCAGGCCGCGCGCAGGCGCGTCAGGGCCGCGAACACCGACTCCCAGACTTCGTCCGAATTCCCCATTGCGTCAGAGCGTATCCGTTCCCACGATTCCCTGCAAAGTAGTAGGATGGATGAGATGGGTGCCGACGTGCGACTTCATCGCATGCGCCTGGTCGCGGCGACCTCCGACGAGTCGGAGCTGGCGCGTGACACCGAACTGGCGCGCGCGCTGATTGGCGGCGCCAGCCACGCCGCCGAGATGGCCTGGGAGCGCTACGCCCCCCTGGTCCACCGGATCGTCAGCCGCGCCATCGGTCCCGACGCCGAGGTCGAGGACGTGACGCAGGAGATCTTCTACCGGCTGTTCTCGCGGATCGGAACCCTCCGGAAACCGGAGGCGCTGCGCAGCTTCGTCATTTCGTTCGCCATCCGGATCGTCAAGTGGGAGCTGCGGCGGCGGCGGGCCCGACGGTGGCTGACGCTGTCCGAGACCGGCGACGTCCCCGAGGAACAGATGACCGTCATGGACGCCGAGAGCCGGTATGCCCTGCGGCGTCTTTACAGCCTGCTCGACCGCCTGAGCACCCGTGAGCGCCTGGTCCTGGTCCTGCGGCACATCGAGGGCATGACCCTGGAGGAGATCGCCGAGGCGATGGAGCTTTCGCTGGCCACCGTCAAGCGGGGGCTGCGGCGGGCCACCATGCGGGTGTCACAAATGGTCGAATCGGATGACCCGAAACGGCGCCTGGGCGGCACTGCGATTAAGAGGATGACGAGGCGGTCGTGAGTGACGAGGATTTGAGCCCAGATATTGCCGATCTGGCGCGGGTCGCCCGTCGCACGCTGGGCCACATGTCGGAGACCCAGTACGCTCGGGGGCTCGAGGCGGCCCGCGGGCACGGGGCGCGCCGCCGGGCCGCCCGCATCCGGAGGTGGATGGTCATCGGTGGGGCTTCCGCGACCGCCGGCATCGCCGCGTTCGTGCTGACCCCTCACGTGCTGCAGAGGATGCACCAGGGCGCGCCGCCGCTCGCGCTGCAGGTCGAGAGCGGCGCGATCGCCTCGGGCGGCGCGATCGTCGCGCGCGACAACGAGCAGGCGGCGCTCCGGTTCGGGGACGGCACGGTCATCAAGCTGGGAAGCGACACCCGCGGGCGTCTCGCGGGCGTCGACGGGCAGGGCGCCCACGTCGCGATCGAAAACGGCAGCGCGCACGTCAGCGTCGTGCACAAGCCGCACGCGCGCTGGCTGATCGATGCTGGTCCGTACCAGATTACCGTGCACGGCACCGTCTTCTCGGCATCGTGGGACGAGAGCCAGCAGCGGCTGGACGTGAAGATGGAACGCGGCCTGGTTTCGGTGTCGGGCCCAGCCACGAACGGACCGATCGCGGTGCGCGCCGGCCAGGCGCTGACCGTGAAGCAGAAGCGCTCGCAGGTGCTGCTGCGCGATCTGGACAAGGACGACGTGGTTGCGGACATCGACGCCGATGACGACGTCGCCGCCCAGATCGACGATGAGAGTCCGCCGGCGGTGGCGCCGCCCGCGCCCGCGCACGCGCGTCCCGCCGCGAAGATCGCGCGGGCGCAGCGCGCGAAGAGCTGGACCGCGGCGCTGTCGGCCGGCGATTTCGATTCGATCCTCGACGATGCCGAGCGCGACATCGGGCACGTGCTGGCGACGCGCGGCACCGAGGACCTGGCCGCGCTGGCCGACGCCGCCCGCTACCGCCGTCACGACGACGTCGCGCGCCGGGCGCTGCTCGCCCAGCGCCGCCGTTTCCCCGGCTCGCCGCGCGCGGCGGACGCCGCCTTCTTCCTCGGCCGCCTGGACGAGAACGGCGGCCGCGGGCACGGGCCCGCCCTCGCCTGGTACGAACGCTATCTCGACGAGGCGCCGCGCGGCTCTTACGTGGCCGAGGCGATGGGCCGCAAGATGATCGCCGTCGAGGAGCTGCACGGCGCAGCCGCCGCGCACAACGTCGCCGAGCAATACGTTCACCGGTTCCCGCGCGGAAGCTACGCCGGCGCAGCGCGCGCACTGCTCGGCGCGCGGTGATCGCGTGAAAGCGGCGCGCCGCCGCGCCGTCCTGGCGGCCGCGCTCGTCGCGACGGCGCTCTCGCCCGACGCGGTGCGGGCGCAAGGTCTGCCCGCGCCCCGCGTGATGCTGCTTCGCCCGCCCGCCGCGCCAGGCGCGGTCAGCGAGGCGCTGGTCCGCCTGCAGGCGGAGCTGAAGGTCGAGGGGTTCGACGCGCAGGTGACCGACGTCGACCTCGGCCCGGACGTGCGCGCGTCGCTGGAGAAGGTCGCGCCCACGATGGCGGCGACGGCCGTGGTCGCGGTGGTGTCGGCCAGCGACCCCGCCAGCGCCGAGCTGTGGGTCGTCGACCGCATGACCGGCAAGACAGTCGTGCGCCGCGTCCACGCCGATCCCAAGGAGGCGGCCCGCATCGCCGAGGTGCTTTCGGTGCGCGCCGTGGAGCTGCTGCGCGCCAGCTTCCTCGAGCTCGCGATCACGTCGCGGCCCAGCCCGGATGTCGTCGACGTTCCGCTGCCGAGCGCGCCCGTCGTGACCCGCTTCGCGACCGAGGCGCTGGAAGAGCCGGACTGGAGATGGGCCGTCGAGGCGGGGGGCGGCGGCGTCGGCGCCATCCAGAGCGTGTCGGGCGGGACGACGCTGCTGGGCGAGTTCTTGCCGGTGGCGCGCGTGCAGCGCGCCCTGAGCGCGCGGTTCTGCGTGCGGGTGACGATCGCGGGCCTCGGCACGCAGGCGCGCGTCGACATACCGGGCGGCTACGCCAACGTGGGGCAGACGATCGCGCTCGTCGAGGGGCTGATCCGGTTCCGGCGCGGGCACCGGGTGGAACCGGTCGTGTCGCTCGGCGCGGGCGTCCTCTACCTGACCGCCGAGGGCCACGAGACCTCGCCCTACCTCGGCGACAATTCCTGGCACGTGTCGGCGGCGGCCGATGCGGGCGTCGGTCTTCGCTTTCCGATCCGCCCGCGGCGGGTCGAGCTGGGCGTCGAATTTCACGCCCTGCTCGCCGAGCCCTATCCGATCGTGCGATTCTTCGACACCGAGGTCGCGCGTGCCGGCCGCCCGTCGTTGCTGGCATCCGTGACGCTGCTGGGAGGAATTTGATGAGGGCCGCGACGAACATCATCGCAGCACCGGCCTGGGTTGCGTTCGCTGCGGGCGCCGCATTGGTCATGGGCGCGGCCGGCTGCACGTCGGCGTCGGTCGGCGTGGCGACGCTGGCGCCGGGCAGCCTGGCGACGGGACTGGTTGGACACTGGAGGTTCGACGAGACGGCGGGCGCGACCGCGCACGACAGCTCCGGCAACCTGCGCGACGGCGCCGTGCTGAGCACGGGCGGGTTCGGTCCCGGCTGGAGCTGGACGTCCGGGCAATTCGACGGCGCGCTCCATTTCAGCGGCATCG
>DATFXS010000793.1:0-8116 GCA_035315605.1 Polyangia bacterium | reverse complement strand
GGGCAACAGCACGGCGCCGCGAATGATCACGTCGTCGACGAAATGCGCGCGCGAGCCGGCAATCCAGTCCAGCGCCTTGGCCGAGTGATGCACGGCATGAAACCGCCACAGGAACGGCACCCGGTGCACCAGGCGATGCGCCGCGTATTCGGCGAGGTCCGCGACCAGGATCGCGAACACGAACTGGACCAGCCACGGCAATCCGCCCACGAATCGTTGCAAGGCGGGAACGGCGAGGAATCGGCTGGCCTCGGTGGCCGGCAGCAAGATCATGAGCGACAGGATCTGCACCGGAAGATGCGTGGACAGAAAGTATGCGACGTCCAGCGTCCACTCCGGGCGGAAGGTGCCCTGATCGGGGTACTGGGGCCAGAGGCGCTCGATCGGCACATAGATGAGGGCCATCAGCAGCAGGTCCAGCAGGAACCAGTCCAGGCCGATCGCCGGACCGTCGTGCAGCGTCTGGTTGATCGGCACGCTGGCGCCGCCCAGAAGGATCGCCGCGAAGGCCAGCACCATCCCGGACAGCGGCAGGACCTTCTTCTTGCGCAGCAGCGACGCCACGCCGCCAAACACGATTGCGCCCACGATCAGGCCCTGAATCAGGATGCGCATGACGTGCATCGGGTAGTGCGGGCGAAGCTCTGGCGCGGTCAGGATCTGCGGAAAGTGCAGGCAGAGCACGGCACCGAAGGAGAGGAAGCCGAAGAAGGCCGACAGCACGCCGCTCCACCAGCCGCTGCCGAATCCCTTTGGTTCTTCGTCACCAAAGGTCTTGTTCACGTTGTCTTCGAACACGCGACCTCCCGGCGGGGATGATACCGCGGGTCGAGGCCGAGCTTCGCGGGGACGGGTGAGCTTGCTGGCCCTTCCTCAGGCACCAGTTTGAACCCCATGAGTCACTTACCGAGGGGGGTGGCCCGCGTGGCTCGCGGGTTTGCGTGGGTGCTGGCGTCGCTCTGCTTGCTCTTGCTCCTGCTCGCGGTCGGCCTTCCGCTGCTTGTGCGCGGTCCGTTGCTCGCCCGTCTGGTCCAGCACGAATCGAAAGATCTCTGCGGGTCGGTTCACGTCGACGGCGGCCACGTCAGCGCCGGCCTGGCCTGGGCCCTGCTCCGCCAGCGCGCCTTCGACGTCGTCGTCGATGGGCCGCGCATCCGCGAACCGGGCGGCCACGACATGTTCCGCGCCCGGATCGTTCGCGCCCGGGTCGCGGTGCATCGCCATCCCTGGCGCGTCGTCGTCGAGCACGTGCTGGTCTCGGACGGCACGTGGCAGCTGGTCGACGAAGGCCTCGGGGCGCCGATCACGCAGGCGTTACGGAAGATTCCGCACGGCGGGCGCGACGCCTGCCGCATCAAGCCGCAGCCCGAAGCGCCGCGCGAACGGGGCGTCGGTTCGGTCATCACGGTCGAGCGCGCCGACTTCCAGCGGATGTCGGTCCTGCTGTCGTTCCCGATGTGGGAGGTGGCGCTGCCCTCGATCGACGCGCACGGGACGGTGGAGCTCCGCAACGTGCATGATTGGACCCAGATCCTGTTCGAGGCGCGTGACATCGAATCGGGCAAGGGAGGAACCCTGCGCGTCGGGCCGCGGACTCCATCGACGCCCGTGATGCCGTTCGATCACGTCGACATTCCGCGCGTGGCGGTGACCGCCGACGCTCCGCAAGACCTGCTGCTCTGGGTGACCGAGGCGCGGACCGCGGACGCCGTTCTGTCCGGGCAGGCGCGGTTCACGAACGTCTTCGCGCCCGTCCAGTGGCCGGTCTCGCCGGGCACGGATCTCGACGCGCGCTGGACCGACCTCGGTCGGCCGCTCGAGCGAATCGACCGCTGGGCGGAGGTCGGGCAAGGGCTGACGCGCGAGCGCGCCACGCTGACCACGTCGCTGCACGGCTCGTGGGACGCGCTGACTGGCGTCGCCTCCTTGCGCGGCGAGCACTTCTCGCTGCGCGCCGACCTGTTGCCGCACGGACGCTACGCGCTCGACGTCGGCCTCGACAGCGTCGACACGACGCCGTTCCTCCCCGCGGAGCGGCGCGATCTACTGGCCGGTCGCCTCGACGGCCGCCTGGCGGTGACCGCCCAGATCGACCCGCGCTCCGGCGCCGGGCCGGCGGTATCGCTGGACGATGTCGAGCTGCAGCTCAAACGGGCGCGTGCGGGTCGCGGAGGCGACAGCCTGCCGCGGCGCCTGGTCGTGAGCCGTTCGTTCCGCCCGCGGTCGGCCGACGAGCTGCGCCTCGATCTGGGGGAGGTCGACTACGGCGATGACGGCGGGCGGATCGACGCGTTCCGGCTGGCGACGCCGTGGGCGCAGCTGGCCGGTCGCGCGCGCGTCGAACGCCACGCCGGATCAGGTGCGATGACAGTGCGTGTCTGGTCGCAACCGGGCTCGCGCTTCGCCTTGCAGGGCGAAACGTTCCTGCCGCCCGCGTTGCTGACGGCTCACGTCGAGCCCGGGGGGGGCGTCGTCGTCGATCCATTCTCGGTGCAGCACGTCGGGGCCGGTGCGATCGACGCGGGCGGCAAGCTGCACCCGGACGGTCGCGTCGATCTCAAGCTGGCGGTGCGGGCCTATCCGCTGGCGCACATCCCCGGTCTGGCCGCCAAGAGCGCTCCCGGACGTGGACGCAGCGCGACCATCGGCGGCACGCTCCGTGGCCAGCTCGATGCCGCGTTCGCGATCGCGGGCCGTCCGCAGCGGCCGGCGCTGAGCGGGACGCTGGCTCTGTCACGCGTGGGGTGGGCGGGTCACGATCTCGGCGGCGGTCGGGTCGATTTCGCCGGCCTGCCGGGCGGCACCCGCTTTCGGGGCCAGCTCCTCGACGGGATCGGCGTGAGCGGGACGCTGCACCCGGCCCTCAAGGCGGAGGATGAAGTGACCGTCGCCCTCCGCAGCTTTTCGCTCGGGCCCTGGCTGGCGCCGAGGCTGAGGCCGCTCGACCCCCGCGCCTCCGGCGAATTCAAGTGGAAGCACGACGGCGAGCGCGAAGACGTGCACGTGTTGCGCCTGGTCGTCACGGCACGGGGCGCGCAAGCAGAAACCGCGGGTACGTTGCGCATCGATCCGAGTGATCCGGGCGCCACGCCCCTGGACGCGACCGTTACGGCGCGGGTCGACGGACGCGCGCTCGCGGGCGTGCTGTCCCCGAAGCTGACGGGCGCGGGCAGCGCAGGCATCGATGCGTCGATCGGCGGAACGATCGCCGCGCCGCGGGTGCGCGGCCAGTTCCGGCTCCAGGGGCTGACGGTCAACGGACCGCAATCGCCCTTCGGGGCGGTGCGCCTCGACGGCGCGCTCAGCAGCGACGGACGGACGCTGGCCGTCGGGCCGTTGCGGGCGACCTTCCAGAGCGGTGGATTCCTGCAGATCGGCGGGCCGAGCGGCAGCGGCAGCGGCAAGGTCGTCCTGGCGCGGCCGGGGGCATCGCTGCCGGTGAGCAACGTCGACGTCGCGGTCCGCGCGTCGCGGATCACCACCGCGCGCCCGATCGGCGGTCTGTCCCTGCACGGCCTCTCCC
Source organism: Polyangia bacterium (assembly GCA_035315605.1). Lineage (GTDB taxonomy): Bacteria > Myxococcota_A > Polyangia > Fen-1088 > Fen-1088 > JADGRB01. The sequence goes on along the minus strand of DATFXS010000793.1, from coordinate 4,593 downwards.
TTGGCGTCCGGCTGACCCAGCCGAATGCGGTCGCGCTCAAGGCGGACGGGTGGGTCTACCTCGGGCAGGACTTCTTCCAGCTCAATCACGACAAAGAGAAGAAGCAGGAGCCGAAACCGAAAAAGGAACCGAAAGAAAAACCGACTTCGCCGTCGCCGAGCTTCGCCGACAACTTCTTCCTGCACCTGAAGATCGTCGGCCCCAAGGACGCGATGAAGATCGGCATCCCTTACGCGCCCGACGTCACCGTCGATCCGAACTGCCTGGTCGAGGGCTCGCTGGCGTCGCCGCACCTGTCGGGCGAGGTGAAGGGAGACGGCCTCTACTCGAAGGCGGCCCTCGCCGTCGCCGACTGGTTCAGCTCACGCGACCTGCGCACGTGCGATCTCGGCCCGCACTGAGCCTTCAACTGTAGCGGCGTCGAGCCGCCAATTGCGGCGACGGCCCTCTCTTCCCTGACGGGGGCGCTGCCTATATTCGCGTTCAGGGCGCGTCCCGGCGTCACCGGGCTGTGCCGTGCACAAAAGGGCGGAGGCGAACCATGAAAAGGTACATCTGGGGTGGGGCGCTGGCGGTCGGGATCGCGCTCTCCGCGATCGGGTTTCGACCGTTGAATGCGCAGCACGGCGCCGTCGCCGCTCAGGCGGGCAAGGCGGAGGCGCGCAAGGGGATCGATCCCGACGCTGATCGCATCCTGAGACAGATGACGGATTACCTGGCGGGCCTGCAGAGCTTCCAGGTCGACAGCGCGGCGCTGGACGAGGTCGTGACCAAGGCCGGGCAGAAGGTCCAGCTCGCGAGCGAGTCGCAGGTGTCGGTGCAACGTCCGAACCGTCTGCGGAGCGAACAGGTTGGCACGCGCAACGGGATGGGGTTCTGGTACGACGGCAAGACGATGACGCTCGCGTGCAAGGCGAACGGCACGTACGGGACGTTGCCGGCGCCGGCCACGCTGGACGCCACCATCGACAAGGCCCGCAAGGATTTCCAGATCGATGCGCCCGGCGCCGATCTGATCTTCAGCCGCCCGTACGCCGTCCTGACCGAACAGATCACGGGTGGCCAGTTCATCGGGCGCGAGACGATGGACGGCGGCCCCGTCAACCACATCGCCCTGGTCGGCGACGAGGTCGACTTGCAGCTCTGGATCAAGGACGGACCAGAGCCGCTGCCCGTGCGCTACAGCATCACGACCAAGGTGACCAAGGGTGAGCCGGAGTTCTCGGTCCACCTGACGCAATGGAAGACGAACCCGACGATTCCGGCGTCCACGTTCCAGTTCAAGGCGCCCGCGGGCGCGACACGCGCGCAGTCATTCCCGCGCACGTGTTCCCCGGGACAGACCGGCTGAAGGAAGGAAGGATAGCGATGCGCACATTACGGAAGCTGACGCTGATCGCATTCGCCGTCGGGGGGATCTTCTTGACGGTGGCGCCGGACGTGCTGGCCGTCGTCGGCCGGCCGGCCACACCGATGAGTTACGCCGGTGTGGCGCGACGGACCGCCCGCCGCAGCGGCTACTAGGGATCAGAGGATGATGCGGTCCTTCTGAAGCGACTTGGCCACCGCCTGGCCCACGTCGGTCATGGCCTGCCTGGCCGACTGTGGGTCGAACGTCTTGCTGGTGCCCGACCAGACCAGCTTGTTCTGTTCGAGCGAGTACAGGTTGCTGACGATGTGGACGATGGTGTTGGTCTCCACCTCGCCGGGTCCGGGGCCGTAGACCGTGCCGACCCCGTAGGCGTAGTAGCTGTCGAACGTGTTGTATGCCGTCACGTGTTCGGAGACGGCGGCCAGCCGCATGACGAGCACGCCGTCGAACCCGGCCGCGTTCAGCCTGGACTTCACCGCCTCGCGATCCTTGAGGTCGATCTCATCCAGCACCTGATAGCTTGGGACCGCGTGGGTCCCCCCCATCTGCGCCGCGGTCGCGTCCTCGGCGATGCGGCGCAGCCCGGGATCCTTCGCCAGGCAGATCACCGCGATCTTCGACATCGCGGCCCCCTTGGCCGACGGATCGGTCCAGGTGTTGGTCATCTCCGTCGTCGCGCACCCGATGCTGAGGGCCGCCGCAGCGAGCCCCACCGCGACGAGCATCTTCTTGGCAGAGTCCATGACGGTCTCCCGGCGTCGCTTCACATGCAGGTCGGCATCATCGCCGTGGTGCCGTTGCGCATGATCTGGCCGCAGGTTGGACCGAACGACCAGTTCGCCTGACCGGGCAACGAGCCGCCCGTCCGATCGACGGTGATCGAGCCGCCCGTCGGCCGGCAACAGCCGCCGCTGCGCTCCAAACCCGAGCGGGTGATGGTCGCAGTGGCGTTGCCGTTCTTCTCCTTGACCGTCGTGGTGCCGTCGACCTTGTACGACTGGCTGCCGGAGAACGTGAACATGTTGTCGCCCATGAAGGTCAGATCGGTCTGCATCGCTCCCGAGCTGTCGAGGATCTGCAGCTCGCCGTTCGTCGTGATGCTCGTCGTGGTCGGCGATTGCCCGAAGCTGAACGTCGTCATCCCCGTGTTGGTCTGGTTGGGGATCACCAGCGTCCGGCCGTCAGCGACCTTGATCGACAGATTCGTGAACGTCGAGGTGTGACGGAGGGTGATCATGGTGGCTGCGCCGCACGTCTGATCGGACGCCGTCGCCGTCCCCGTCACGTCGACGGTGCCGTTGATCGTCCCGCCGGTCGTGCTGCAGTTGTTGAACGTGATGGTGACGCCGGAGCGCGCCGCGGCACCGTTCGCCACGCAAACGACACCCGACGTCTTCTCGTTCACCGTCACCTGGCCCGGACAGACTTGCTGTCCGCGGGCGAGCGCCTCGATCGCGCCGACCACGCCCGAACGCACACCGGCCCCGGTGCCCGACGTGCCTCCGGTGCCCGCCGTGCCCGCTGTGCCCGCGGTGCCCGTCGTGCCCGCGGTGCCCGAAGTGCCCGAAGTGCCCGACGGGCCGTAAGCGCCGATGTAGTAGTAGAACGTCGTGTAGTTCCACGGGTACGCCCAGTAGTAGCTGGCGTACGCGACGTCCGCCGGATAGTAGGACGTGTAGACGTATCCGTCGTCGTAGACGTAGCCCGTCGTGACGGTGCCGGTGCTGGTGCAGTTGACGTTACCCAGCGTGGCGAGCGCGGCGGCGACGCCGGCGAGAATCAGTCTGTTCGTACGTGCGTTCATGGCTGAGAGCCCCCTTTTCACGCCAAGCTAAAGCGTGATCGGGGCTGACCAACGCGAACGACGGGCCTTGCGGCGGCGGGAAAGCCGATGTCATGGTTTTCTTCACGCGCTGTCGCGGATACAGCAAACGTCGCGATCGCGCTGCGCGGCGGCGCCGCGGGCGATCGCGACGTTCTGGTTCGAACCGTTCGGATCGGGCTACGGCATCGGGTACGCCGTATAGCTGAACTTTTGCCCGCCGACGCTCGCCTCCAGCATCAGGCCGCCCTTGGTGGCGGTGAAAACGGCAACGCCGTTCTTGAACTTCGCCTTGGCGGACGCGCCCGCATTGAGCGCGACGGCGCTGGCCTGGGCCGACAACGATGAGTTACCCGCTTTCAGATCGTCCATCGGCTTCGCTATCTGGAAGAAGACGATCTCAGAGAATTCCTGACCGCCGGCCTGGGCCCCGATGGTCACCTGGCTCATCTTGACCTGGCCGACCGGGACGCCGTGCTCGTACAGCACGCCTGTGCCGTGCGCGCCGCCGATGCCCAGCCCGCCCTTACCGGCGCCCGGAAACACGACGTAACCGACCGAGCGGCGGAAGAAGTCGTCGATTCCGGGATCAGCCCGGCGATAGACCGCAATCGTCTGATTGGCCTCGTTGATGAGCTCTGCATCCTTTGCTGACGGCGCCGCGTAGCTCGTCCTCGCCAGCCCACCCGCCGCAAGCGCCACCGCCGCGGCCAACCCGACCCGCATCCCCCTCGAAATTCCTGCTCGCATGGCTTCCCCTTCCCTTTCCTCGGTGGAACTTAATGCCGCGCGGCCGATCGCGCGTCGGCCGCCGAGCTGCCGATAGCTCAGCGCGAAGGCTCAGAGCCGCTTTTCTAGGCTGATGTGGAGGAGGCCGAGCCAGAGCGTGTACTGACCGCCGCCGTCGGGGCGGCGGGTCGGCAGTTCCGGATCGCTCAGCGTGCTGCGCCCGGTGTTGTCGCGCGACGCGTACTGAACGTCGGTCAGCCCGGCGGTGACGTGAAACCCGCCCGGGACCGCGAAGCGACCGCCCAGCGCGAACCGAAAGCTGTCGGCGTCCATCATCAAGGGGTCCAGCGTCGCGTCGGGGGCGGCGGCGGTCGCGAAACCGACCCCCGCGAACAGCTCGACCGCGTCGGTCAACCAGAAGCTGGCGCCCAGGTTTGCGCCGTACGTGTCGTTCCAATGGCGGCGGAGGTTCTGGATCGTCGTCCCGCCCGGCGTCGCGTCGGTTCCGTCCGGAAAGACGGCGCAGGGCTGGCCCTGCAACGACACGCACTGCGTTTGCAAGCGGCTCCAGCGCGTCAGATCGCCGTAAAGGCGCAGCTCCAGCGCGTGTCGCCAGCCGGTGCGCGGCCGTGCGCGCAGCCCCGCGCGTACGATGTCGGGCAGCGCGTAC
>DATFXS010000792.1:0-4025 GCA_035315605.1 Polyangia bacterium | reverse complement strand
CCCCGCCGGTTCCGCCCGCGACCGCGCCGCCGGCACCGCCGCCCGTCCCGCCGCCGCCCGCGCTGCCGGAGCACGCCGCCGCCACGACCGCGGTGGCCATGCACAGAACAAACGGTGAACTTTTCAGTCGCATGCGAGCAGATCCGTCATCCCTTCATTCCCGGAATCGACCCCGACGATCCGCCAAGTTCCTCGTCTCACCGGTCGCTGCGCAGGATACGCCGGATCACGATCGCGACCGCGAAGAAGACCGCGGGCGGGACGAGCAGGAACGCGCCGACCAGGCGCAGCGTGGACGCGGGCGACTGCGCGATGCAGTTCGGGCAGAGCGCCCACGCGCGCGACGCGGCAAGCAACACGATCGTCACGACGGCGAAACGAAACGTCATCGGACACCGGCCCGGAACACCGTCTCGAGCATCAGCACCACCGCCACGCCCGCCGCGAACGCGATCGACACGAAGGCCCCGACGGACGAGCGCCGCCGCTTGCGCGCCTGCATGAAAAACGACAGCACCAGCGCGACCTTGATCATCAGCAGGCCGGCGAGCGCCGTGATCCGCGCGGCCCGCTCCGCCGCCAGCCCGGCGACCAGCAGCTCGCAGATCGTCAGCGCGATCAGCGCGCTGAACGCCGCCGCCAGCGGCCACGCCGCCGGGCGCGCGTTCAGAGGCTGCGCGTCCGATCCGGCCGTCATCGCCCCGGCCACAAGTAGATGATCGAGAAGATCGGCATCCACATCGCGTCCACGAAGTGCCAGTAAAGCGCCATGGTTTCCAGGGATTGCGGCCGGGACTTCGCGCGGAACATGAATGCGATGCCGACCACGCCGGCCAGGACGTGCAGCCCGTGAAAGCCGGTCAGAAGGTAGAACGTCGACGCGAACAGGTCGTTCGTCAGGCCCATCGCGCCGCCGCCCGCGAGCAGGTGGTGGTACTCGACGGCGCCGCCCGCCAGGAACGCGACGCCGAGAGCCAGCGTCGCGTCGAGCCAGGCTCGCCGGACCCGGGCCGACGCGGCGCGCGTCGCCAGCGTCATGGTCAGGCTGGACGCCAGCAAGGCGAAGGTCATCGCCGCCGCGGGCACCAGCGCCAGGTGCGAACGGGGGTCGGGCCAGACGTCGGCCCGCACACGGAGGATTCCGTAGGCAATGAACAGGCCGCCGAAGCCCATCGCGTCGGTCGCCAGGAAGGTCCACATCCCGGTCGTACCGACCGTCTCGCCGTCCGGCGCCGGCCTCTCGGCGGCGTCGGATGTCGCGGTGGCTGCGATCTCGCTCACCAACCCTCAATACCACAGGACCGTCGGACGAATTGACCGTCCATACCTGATTGCGCGAAAGGGCAAACGCGCGCTAGATCTGTGGCGCTGCGATGACCCCCAAGATCCCCGTCACCGTCCTAGCCGGGGCCATGGGTGCAGGTAAGACGACGCTGATCAATCGCATCGTCAGTGAGAGCGGGCAGCGCATTCTCGTCATTCAAAATGAGCTCGGCGAGGTGACGGTCGAGGGCGCTCCGGTCATCTCGACCGACGAAGAGATCTTCGACATGGACGACGGTCTCGTCTGCGGGACCGTGCGCGGCGATCTGATCCGCGCGCTGGTCGGCCTCACGCGCCGGCGCACGCAGTACGATCGCGTTCTGATCGAGGCGACCGGACCGGCGGATCCCGGGCCGATCGTGCGCACCTTCCTGATGGATCAGGAGATCCAGCGCAGCTTCCGGCTGGGCGGCCTGGCGATGCTGGTCGACGGCCGGCTGCTGTCGCTGTACACCGAGGGCAAGACCGGCGGGCACGAGCAGATCGCGTTCGCGAACGTGCTGATCGTGAACAAGACCGACCTCGTGTCGCCGAGCGAGATCGCGGCGATGGAGCGCTGGCTCCGTTCGGTCAACGCCACCGCCCGCGTCCGCAGCACCAGCTACGGAAACCTGCCGCTCGAGCAGCTGCTGAACATCGGGCGGCAAGCCATCGACCGCGCCCTCGGCCGCGGCACGCGCCCGTCGGACAGCCGCGTGCCGGCCCAGCAGCGCCCCAGCGCGCACCGCATGCCGGCCGTGGGCGGCGGCTCGATCCCGACGGCGAAGGCCAAGGGGTGGAAGGTCGACGTCGGCGAGTTTCCGCGCGCCATCGCTTGGGGCACGACCGGGGCCGAGCTGGCGGTCGCGACCGCGGCCGGAGTCGTCGAGGTCCGGCGCGCGGCCGACGGGTTCCCGATCGCCCGCCGCACGCTTCACGAGGGCGGCATCACCGCCATGGACTGGCAGCCGGGCCAGACGCGGATCGCGACCGCCGGCGAGGACGGCGCCGTCCAGATCTTCCAGCTGGGCGCCGACGAGCCGCTGACGGTCGTCCGCCCGGCGCGAAAGTCGATCGACGTCATCGCCTGGAGCCCGAAGGGCGATCTGCTGGCCGTCGCAAAAGGCGACGCCGGCTTCATCTTCTCTGCCGACGGCAAGCAGCTGCGCCGCATCCCGCCCGCCGACAGCACGATCACGGGGATGGTCTGGTCGCCGGACGGCGCCGCCCTCGCCTGTTCCTGCTACGGCGGTGTCCAGGTGATCGATCCGCACACGGGCGGGCGGCTGCGCCACCTGCAGGGCAAGGGGTCGATGCTCAGCCTCGCCTGGAGCCCCGATGGCGCCATCGTCGCCTCGGGCTGCCAGGACAACAACGTTCACTTCTGGCGCTTTCCGCACGGCAAGGACACCGTGCTGCCCGGGACGCCGCTCAAGCCGCGCGCGCTCAGCTGGAGCAGCGACAGCCAGCTGCTCGCCACCACCGACGGCCCCGACGTCATGGTCTGGACTTTCACCGGCGAGGCGGAGATGCCGCCGCTGCCAGTGCGATTGGTGAGCCAGCCGAGTCTCGCGACGGCGCTGGCCTTCGGGCCGGGCGGCGGCCTGCTGGCGACGGGCTACCGCAACGGCATCGTTCACATCTGGAAGCCGCGCGAGCACGAGCAGTTCGTCGGCGTGCAGCCGCTGGACGGACAGATCGAACGGCTGGCCTGGGGCCCGCCGACTGACGGCCCGCCGCTGCTGGCGGCCGCGACGGAGCCGGGATCGCTGGCCGTCTGGATGATCGATCATCGTCCGTCGGCCCGCAGCGCCGGCCCGGAAAAGGTCCGGCGCGATTCCGCCGGCAACTTGCCGACGCTCTACCTCCACAAGCTGCGCTAGCGACCAAGCTGCGCTAGCTTGCAGGCGACGTGACCGCCCGAGCGCCCCGCCCGCCCATCACCGCGCGTCTGATCCAGAATCCGTTCGTCTGGGCGGCCGTGATGGGTGTGCTGTTCGGCGTGCCGATCTATCGATCGATGACGCGCCGGCTGACGGCGTCGCCCGCGGTGCTGGGCGGCCTGCGGCCGTTCACGCTGACCGATCAGACCGGCCGCCCGTTCGGCAGCCGCGAGCTGGCGGGCAAGATCTGGGTCGCCGATTTCATCTTCACGGCGTGCCAGCAGGCGTGCCCGCTGCTGAGCGAGCGGATGGCCGAGGTCGGAAAGCGCGCCCGCCATCTCGGCCCCGACTTTCATCTCGTGTCGATCTCCGTCGATCCCGAGCGCGACACGCCCGAGCGGCTGGCAGCCTACGCCGCGCGCTACGGCGCGAACCCCATCGCGTGGTCGTTCCTGACTGGCCCCGAGCAGGCGATCCAGGCGACCGTCGTCGAGGGCTTCAAGGTCGGCGCCGGCAAGGAACGGAGCGGCGGCGCGGACGGCGGCCCCGGCTTCTGGGAGATCTTCCACGGCGAGAAGCTGGTGCTGGTCGACCGGCAGATGCGCATCCGCGGCTACTTCGACGCCACCCCGGAGGGGATCGACAAGCTCATGGAAGCAGTCGGCCGCGTCGCGAACGGCGCTTGACGGTCGCGGGGTCGCCTGTTAGCAACTGCGGCATGTCGAGACTTCGCGTGCTCCTGCCGCTGGCGGTCCTGGCCCTGGGGACCGTCTGGTATGCCTGCAAGAAAGAAACGACAGAGCTGTCGGGGCCGGTGGGCCAGACCGCGCCGTCGGCGCC
>DATFXS010000791.1:0-2808 GCA_035315605.1 Polyangia bacterium | reverse complement strand
CGCCACGCCTCGATGTTGCGACCCTCCGGGTAGTAGATGAGCATGTCGGCCGTTTCCAGCCGGCGCATCGGCCTCTCCGCCAGGGCGGCGCCCACGTCCTGCGGCAGGCGCGGCTGCGCGATCGGAAAGCAGCCGCCCGCGAGCACGGCCGCCAGCACGATGGCCAGGGCGATGCGCTGGTGCGTCGGCGACGGCATCTGGCGCGATGTTACACGCGCGCCCAGTTTTGCAAACGTGACGCTGGACATGTAAGAAAGCCAGATGTCGCGACGGCGAATCCTGGTCACGGGCGGCTCGGGCTTCCTCGGGTCGCACCTGTGCGAGCGCCTGCTGGGCGACGGCCACGAGGTGGTCTGTCTCGACAACTTCTTCACCGGCACGCGCACCAACGTCGAGAACCTGCTCGACAACCACCGCTTCGAGCTGATGCGCCACGACGTGACGGATCCGCTCACCATGGAGGTCGACGAGATCTTTCACCTCGCCTGCCCGGCGTCGCCGATCCACTACCAGCGCAACCCGGTGCGGACGATCCGGACCGCGGTCGAGGGGACGCTGAACATGCTCGACCTCGCGCGCGAGGCGAAGGCCCGCATCCTGATCGCGTCGACGTCCGAGATCTACGGCGACCCGGCCGTGCACCCGCAGCAGGAAAGCTACTGGGGCAACGTCAACCCGATCGGGCCGCGCGCCTGCTACGACGAGGGCAAGCGCTGCGCCGAGGCGCTGGCGGTTTCGTACGCGCGCCAGTATGCCGTCGAGGTCCGCATCGCGCGCATCTTCAACACCTACGGACCGCGCATGCACGAGAACGACGGGCGCGTCGTGTCCAACTTCGCCGTGCAGGCGCTGCGCAACGAACCGATCACCATCTACGGCGAGGGCGAGCAGACCCGTTCGTTCTGTTACGCGACCGACCTGATCGAGGGCTTCGTCCGGTTGATGGCGAGCCCGCACGGCGCCGATCCGGTCAACCTCGGTAACCCCCGCGAGACGACCGTGCGCGAGCTGGCCGAGCTGATTCGCAAGCTGGCCGGGTCCAAGTCGGAGCTGATCAAGAACCCGCTGCCCAAGGACGATCCGACGCGCCGCAAACCCGACATCTCGCGCGCGCAGGAGCTGCTCGACGGCTGGGCGCCCCAGGTTCCCCTCGAGAAGGGCCTCGCGGCGACCATCGACGACTTCCGGAAGCGCCTCGGCCTCTGACGCCACCGGACGTGGGCGATCCAGTCGCCGGCTCCCGGGCGTTGGGGGTGTCCCGTTTGGGTCACCGCTCCTGAAATGGCCGCTGCGCGGCCATCGTCGCTCGTGTTCGGCCTGGCGTCCGCGCCCCAAACGGGACACCCCCAACTCCCTGCGCCGGCTCCCCGTCGTCAAATCAGCTGATCGTTGAAGCCTGCGGAGGTGAGTTGGAGGCGGCGCGAGGAGGGGCGGGTGTTCTCTTTCGGGGACCTGTGAGCGCGCTCCTCGCCCGACGTGAGTTTGCCTAGCACTGGATCGCTCGGGGGCGAGGACGCCAGCGCGAACAGGAGCGACGATGGCCGCGCAGCGGCCATTTCAGGAGCGGTCCCCGAAAGGGAATACCCGACCCTCCGGAAGCCGCCGACCAGATCGCCCACGCCGGTGACTGGATCTACTCAGCGGCTTCGGCACGCCTGACGGACGCGGCCGGCGCCGCGCGGTCGAGGGGCTCGCGGGTGGCCGGGTGGACGAGGCCGGGCAGGGCGACGTCGGCGAGCGGGATGCGGACGAAGGCGCGTTCCAGGAGGCGCGGGTGGGGGACGATGAGAATCGGCGGCTCGTCGATGATGGCGTCGCCATAGAGAAGGAGATCGATGTCGATCGCGCGCGGCGCGGCCGGCCGACCAGCTGGCCGCACGCGACCGAGCGCGCGCTCGACGTCCAGGCAGACGTAGAGGAGCGCCCGCGCCGACAGGTTGGTCTCGACGCGCGCGGCGGCGTTCAGATAGGCCGGCTGCGCGTCCGGCGCCACCGGATCCGTCTCGTACATCGGCGAGCGCGCCGCGATGCCGATCCCCATCGCCGCCAGCTCGTCGAGCGCCCGTTCGATCGTCCGGCGGCGGTCGCCGAGGTTCGCTCCGAGCCCGAGGTACGCGGTGGTCACCGGCGCGACTATATATATCAGCGCGCATCACGCCCGGGTTAGGTCCGGCGTCCGGGACGATGTAATAGTGAGGCTGGTGAGCTCCGGCGCCCTCGCGGCAATCCTGTCTGGACTGGCAACGAGCCTGGGCGCGCTGCCGTTCCTGTTCGTGCGCGATCTGGCGCGCCGGACCTACGACGGCATCCTCGGCCTCGGCGCGGGCCTCATGCTGGCGGCGGCGACGCTGGGCCTGCTGGCGGAGGCGGTGCACGGCGTGCGCGCGGCGGGCGGGCTGGACGTCACGCGGCTCTGCCTCGTCATCGCCGGCTTCGGGATCGGTGTCGCGATCGCCGCGGCGATGGATCGCTTCATCCCGCACCACCACGCGGGCGGCCACCACCAGCACCTCGGCCACGAGCCCGGTCACGACGTGCACGACCGGAAGGAGCACGACGGCGATCAGGACGCGCGCCGGCGCGCCGCGCGGCATGCCTACGCCGTCGTCGGCGCGCTGAGCCTGCACCGCATTCCGGAGGGGCTGGCGATCGGCGCAGGGTTCGCCGTGCCCGGCGCCTCCCACGTCGGCGTCATCCTGGCGATTGCCGTCGGTGTGCAGAACGCCTGCGAAGGGATGGTGATGTCGGCGCCGCTGCGCGCGAGCGGCGTCTCCGCGCGCCGCGGCTTCATCATCGTGGCGCTGACCG
>DATFXS010000790.1:0-2955 GCA_035315605.1 Polyangia bacterium | reverse complement strand
GTCGGTGCCGCCGCCGGTGCCACTGGTGCCAGCCGTGCCGCCTGTGCCGCCAGCCGTGCCGCCCGTGCCGCCGGCCGTACCGCCCGTGCCGCCAGCCGTGCCGCCCGTGCTGCCGGCCGTACCGCCGGTCCCGCCCGCCGTACCGCCCGCGCCGCCGGCCGTGCCGCCCGCGCCGCCACCGCCGGTGCCGCCCGTGCTGCAGCTGCCCTCGAGCCAGAAGCTGTCGACGTGGATCGTCGCCGCCGTCGGCTTCATCGAGGTGGTGCCACCATCACCGTTCGAGCCGCTGCCGGTCTGGAAGCTGACGCCCGCGGCGATGACCATCGTCGGGTCCTGGGGCGTCGTCGTGCAGGTGCTCTGGCTCAGATCCAGGACGTAGTCGTCCCAGTTGCCGTTGCTCTTCACGTTCGTGTAGGTCTGGCAGTAGCCCTGGTAGCTGCTACCCGTGTTGACGTAGACCTGAACGCCGAGCGGGTTCGTCGTCGGATAGTTCGTGGTCTCGACCTTCACCCGGACGTGCAACTTGTAGGCGTGCCAGTCCTTCAGCATCGTGCTGCCGAAGCCGTGCTGGACATCGACGAACTGGTTGTAGTCCGAGAACGGCGCGGTGACCTTCAGCGAGCCGGGCGTCGGGCTGCCGTCCGTCGCATCGGGAGCGATCGTCGCCTGGGCGCCAGCCTCGGTGACGGCCAGGTTGACCGCCGAGCCCGCGGTCGTGCCCATGTACGTGTTGAGCCCGAAGCCCTGCATGTCGCTGGTGTCGAACGTGCCGAAGCCCGGACAGGGAAGACCGCCCGCGGCGCCGCCCGTGCCCGAGGATCCGCCGGTGCCGCCGCTGCCGCCGGTACCGCCCGTGGCGCTGCCGCCGGTGCCCGCCGTGCTGACCGATCCGCCGGTGCCCGCGGTGCTGGTGCTGCCGCCTTTTCCTGCGACGCTGCTACCACCCGTGCCCGCGGTGCTGGTGCTGCCACCTTTTCCTCCGGCGCTGCTGCCGGCGCTGCCGGTCGTGCCGCCCTTTCCGCCGCCGCCGCCACCGCTGCTGCAACCGTTCATCGTCAATCCAGCAGCGGCTCCAATCACCGCCGCCAGCGCCAGCCACTTTGCACCGAAGTTCTTCATGAGCTGCTTCTCCTGTATTTATCGGACGGATCCGCGTTTCCCGACCGCCCGCGGCACACTAACACAACTCGCCCGGAGTCAAGCAACACTCCGAAAATGCGGCAACGGCTCAGGCCAGCAGGGCGAGGTCGAGGACCGTCTTCAGGCCGGGCGCCGCCGCGACGACCGCCGGGATCGCGGACAGCACCGTACCGACGGTGCCGCGATCGCCGTGCGTGCCGCCGCGGATGACGACGTCGAGGGGCGGATCACCGTCGATGACGATGGCGTCGCGCGGGTCGGGTGCGCCGACCGACATCTCGAGGTCGAGGCGGACGATCTCCCGGCCGCCGCGCACGCCGACCGCCGACTGGCGCAGGCCCGCCACCCGGCCGGATTCGATGCCGGGGCGTTCGGCGACCACCGGATCGATCGTCGTCCGGATGTCGTCCAGCACCAGGCCGAGGCCGAGACCGACCAGCGCGCACGATTCGGCGAAGCCGCGGTGCCCGAGGCGGCGCGCGGCGACGCCGGCAGCGAACTCGTCGACGGTCAGGCCGGCGCCGACCTTGGCGCGCAGCGGGCCGCGCCGCTTGGCGGCGTCGACGATGCGCGTGACCTGGACGTGATCGACGCGGACGCAGGCGGCCGCCAGCGTCAGCGGCAGGCGATCCATGACGAAGCCGGGATTGACGCCCGTGCCGACGACGGTGATGCCCGCCTCGCGGGCGCGCGCGTCGATGCGCCGGGCCAGCTCGGGCGCGGAGAGATCGGCGTACGCGAGATCCTCGCAGGTGGAGATGACGTCGACGCCCGCTGCGGCAGCGGCCTCGACCACTGGCTCGACGTCGGCCACGCCCGAGCCGGTCAGCACCAGCGCCACCTCGGGACGGCCCGCGAACGCCTCGGCGGCGCTGGCCACGACGGTGACGCCGCACGGCCCGACGCCGGCCACCTCGCCCGCGTCACGCCCGGCGCTGGCCGGATCCGCCACCGACGCCAGCCGCAAGCCCGGACGCGCCTGGACGGCCTTCAGGACCTCGCGCCCGATCGCGCCAAGCCCGATGATCGCGACGTGCACCAGCGCGCCCCCTTTCCCCTTGCCCGCCCCGCCCGACCCCGCCGTGGTCACTTGCCAAGCTCGGCCAGGTCGTCGCCCAGCTCCTCCAGGAACATCGCGATCTCCGAGGCGGACAGCGCATCGAAGCGGCGGCGGACGCCTTCCAGCTCGTCGCGCAGGCGGCTCGCGCGCTGGCGGTAGTTGCCGAGGGTGTTCTCGAGCCGGCTCGCGGCGGCGTCGGGCGGCCCGGCCTCCGAAACGCCCGCAGCCATCGCGTCCAGCTTCTGCGCCGCCTCGTGGTGACTGCTGCCATTCTTCGCGCCGCGGGCGTGCTGCGCCAGCTTCTCGATCTCGGCCCGCAGCTGATCGCGCTCCTGCGCCCAGGCCGCGCGTTCATCCGCCAGCGCGGTCGCCGGGGGCGCGGACCTGCGCTCGTGCTCGAAGCGCAGCAGCTTGCCCTCCAGCTCGGCGAGCCGCGAGCGACGGCTGCGGTCGGACTCTTCGAGGTCCTTGGCGGTCTTGCGCAGCGTCGTCGCGTCGGCGTCGCTGGCCGCGGCCCGCGCCTCCGCGCTGGCGACGGCGTCTTCCAGCTCGGCGACCAGGGCGGACTGCTCCGCCACCGAGGCGCGGAGCTCGGTGATCTCGTCGACGTGCGCGGCGGCGGCGCGGTGGAACTCGCCGAGCGCGCGGTCGCGCAGCGCGCGATCCTCGTCGGACTGCGGCGCCCGCGCGGGCTCCGCGGCCGCTGGGTGCGCCGGCGCCACGCCCGCGGCGCCGCGGCCCGCCTCGCCGCGTAC
>DATFXS010000789.1:0-13114 GCA_035315605.1 Polyangia bacterium | reverse complement strand
GGAGCCGAAGATGTAGCCGCCCGTCGACGTGGCCAGGTCGATCCCGTCGCCGTTGTGAATGCAGGACGAACAGCCGCGGTACGAGTTGCTGGTGATCTCGTCGACGGAGACGTTGGTCGACCGCGAGACGAAGAGGATGTGCATCGGCGGATCCTGAAAATGCAGGCCGCGGAAGTAGAGGCCGGTCACGCTGTTCAGGTTGACCAGGTCGGCGCGCGAGCTGTCGCCGTGCGCGGTGGCCATGTTGGTGCCCAGCGTGGTCAGGTTGCCGCTGACCCAGGGCCCGCCGTTGACGTTGCCGGCGCCGGTCAGGCGCAGGTTCGACACAGCGCACGTCTGCGTGTCGCAGGTGTTGATGAGGCCCATGTGGTTGGGCGGGTAGGGGACGGTGCCGTAACCGCCGCCCGTTCCGTAGAGCGGGAAGCGATCGTTCGTGAACGGGTATTTGCTGGCGGTGGTGGTGGCGCTCAGCGTCCCGTCGATCTGAAAGGTGCAGTTGCTCTTGTTGGTCGTGCCGTGCTGGAAGAACAGGGCGCCGCCGATGAACGTTTCGCCCGACGCGATCACCACCTTGCCGTTGCTGGGGCAGTTGTCGATCGCCTGCTGGATGTGCGTCGTGTCTTCGGTATTTTGCGTGGCGTAGGTGTGGACGAAGACCACGCTCTGCAGAGACATCGTCTTGCAACTTCCGGTCGGCACGCACGGCGACGTCGTGCAGGCGCAGCGCGACCCGCTGGTCTTCGAGGACGCGAGCGCGGTCACGCGCGTCGACTCACCGGTCCCATCGACCGCGGCGACCTGCACGGCCCCACCCTGCGGCGTCGAGGTGCCGCCGTCGTAGTACGTCCCCGACGCCAGGCCGCCGATGTGGCAGTAGAGGCGCGGCTTGCTGGTCGGTCCGTTGCTGGTGGTGCACTTGAGGACGTTGTTCACGTACACGCGGTAGGACGTGATGCTCGAATACGTGCTCGGCTTCTGCCAGGTGACCGTGAAGCTGGTGTCGTCGACCGATTCGTTCAGGATCACCGGGCTGACGGGCGCCTGCGGCGCTGCCTGTGCCGCGCGTCCGGCCAGCGAGACGAGAATCGCGATCGCGAAAACCCAGCGAAGTTTGCCCCTACCGCTCATGGTCCACCTCCGTGTCGTCTTCAAGTCGTACCGGCCGGCGATTGTAGGCGAGGCCGCAGGAAGAATTCGCGCTCTCGGCAAGCTGCGGTCTTTTGCGTAACTGCGCTTGCGACTTTGTGACCGTCGTGAACGCCGCCGAGCTACGTTCGCTCGCGGTGCTGAATTTACGTTGGTGATGAATGCACGTTGGTGTAGGCGCGGGTCTCACCGATTTGCGCGCGGTTGAACACGGCGCGATTCGGCGCGCTGCCGCGGTGATAAGATTTCCGCGGGGAGGCGGCCCATGAGCTATCTCTACGGCGATTCCACGCCCTCGAAGCTGGAGATCAACTACATAGAGTTTCTCCGCGACGCGGTCGAGTTCTGCGTGCAGGTGATGCTGGCCGACCAGCGCATCACGCAGGGCAAGGCCCACACGCGAACGCTCGACCACGCGACAGCCGCCGAGTTCGAGCGGCTTCAGAAGCTGGGCGGCATCGTATCGAAGGCGTTCGAGGGGAATCCGCTCGGTCCGCCCGACTCGGCCACGGCGCGCTGCGCGGCCGCGATCCTTCGGTCGGCGAGCGATCTGGTGCGGCAGGAGGCGGTCGCGATGCGCACCGCGCTGGACGCGGAGGTCGCCAAGCGCGATGCCCAGGCGGCGCAGGAGCGCGACGGGATCGCCAAGGCGCTGGAGGCGCTGCTGGTGAAGCACAAGCTTCCCGACACGGTGATGGACGTTCACCTGGTCATCGCCGGCGGCACCCGCTACGCGGGCCGCGCGCGCATGAAGACGGGATTCGGGCTGGACGCCGTGATGGACATGGACGTGCCGTCCGGCAACCTGTTCGAACGGATCGTGCGGGTCGACCGGCTGATGGAGCGGCTGGAGGTCCTGGCGCCCGAGGTCGGCGGCTGGATGAAGAAGGAAGTGAAGCGGCGGCCTCAGCACCTCGAGAAGCTGCACATCCTCGAGTTCTCGTTCGGGGCGGACGGCGGCGTGCTGAAGTTGCGCGTCGGCCCGGACGGGTCGGGCGCGGGATTCGACATCATGTTTGCGCCGGAGGGCGGGGCGATCCGCATGGCGCGCGCCGAGCAGCAGGAGGGAGCGGGCGACCAGTCGTTCGACGTGGACGACGACGACGCCCAGAAGCTGCTCTCGCTGCAGGTGAAGCTGGCGGCGGCGGCGGTCAGCATGGCCGGGCAGCGCAAGCGCATGGTCGATGCGCGGCTGGACGGCGAGGCGGTGCGGTCTCACGCCAAGCCGACGCTGCTGGCCGAGCGGTTGATCGCCAGCATGGCGCCCGTCGTGCAGGAGATCGCGGCCCGTTCGCACTCGCCGGGCGAGCTGGTCCTGCGCCGGCTGCTGGGCGGAGATCGGCGCGAAGAGATCTTCCTGTCGAAGGCGGAGCTGAAGTTGAAGCTCGAGCCGCTGGTCGAGGGCAACCGCGCGATGTTCGAGCCGCTCTGGGCCAGCACGCCGCAGGCGGCGCCGAAGCCGGTGGTGGTGTCGGACATGCCGACGCCGATCGCCGTCCCGCAGCACAACCAGACGATCCGCTATCGACCGAGCACGCCGTCGATCGGCTCGCCGTCGCTCAGCTCGTCGGCGCAGGCCGCGGCGGCGCGGGCCGCCGAGGCGGTGGGCGACCCGAATCGGCGCACGCTGATCGGTGCCACCGTGGAGTCGGCGATTCAATCGGCGGCGTCGGCGACAGCCGCGCCCGCGCCGGTGGCGGCATCGACGTCGGCCTCATCGAAAGTCGTGACGTCGGCGACCGCGCCGGCGGCGGCATCGCCGTCGGTGTCGAGACCGTCCTCGTCGGTGGCCACCGCGGACGCGCCGGCGAAGGCGCCGCTCGATGCGCCTCCTCCGGCGGCGCCCGGTCAGGGCGATTCGGTTCGCAGGGAGACCGCGCCGCGCATGGAGATCGTCCGGGCCGAGAATTCGTCCCGCGTCGGGGCGGCGCCGGTCGAGCCGGCCCGCAAGGAGGTCTCCGGCACGATCGAGACCAAGGGCACCAAGACCGACCCTTCGACGAAGAACTAGCTCGAGGGGCCTTCTTCGCTACCGGCGGCTGCGCGGTACCGGCGGCGGCTTCTTCGTGGGCGCCGGCGGTGGTGCCGGCTCGGGCTCGAGATCGGGCGCGGCCACGACCGTGATCTCGCCGGCGCCGTCGATCGCCCGCTCGGAGACGACCGTGATCTCCCCGCCATCGAGGAACACGCGGGCCTCGGCGCGGATGGGGTCGTCCTTGGGTGCGTCGTGCGACGCGCGGCGGGCGAACATGATGGCGCGCTCGGTCTCGCCGCGGCGGTGCGCGATGCGCGCCTGGCGGAGGAACGCCGCCGGGATGCTGATCGGGCCGGCGCTGGTATGGGCGACGATCAGGCGCAGCGCCTTCAGCGCCAGGTCATCGTCGTTCGCCTGCTCCGCGCGGTCGGCGACCTCGGCCGCCAGCTCGCCGTTCTTCTTGTCCGCGTCCAGCGCGTGTCCCAGCGCGGCCAGCTCGCCGGCGCGATCCCCCGCGAACCCCGCGATGCGCGCGAGACGCAGATGCAACGCCGCCAGTGCGGGCGAGGCCTTGCCCTTGCGCGCGGCGACCAGCGGCTTGACCAGCTCGGCCGCCTCGTCCAGCGCGCCCGCCAGGATGTAAGCGTCCGACAGCAGAAGCGCCGTCTGCTCGTCGTTCGCACGAATGACCAGCGCCTCGTTCAGCGCCATGACGGCGAGCGAAGCGTCCTGCGCCTGGATGGCGAAGGCGCCGGCGCGCCGGAGCTGCTCGAAGCGCTGCTCGTCGTCGGGGTTCCGGTTGCCCTGGTCCATCAGCAGCCCCGCCAGCTTGCCGAGCTCGCCCGTCTGTTCGTAGAGCGGGGCGAGGATGTCGGCCAGCGCGAGCTGGTCCGGGTGGCTGGCGAGCACCGATTCGATCGCCGCGGCGGCGTCGGCGGGCCGACCGAGCCGCTCGGCGATCGCGACGAGCTGCTGGGCGGCCTCGATGCGCTCGTCACCCCCGGCGATCCGGATGAAATGCTGGGCAGCCGTGAACGCGCCCTCGGCGTCGCCTTCCGCCTCGGCCAGCTCCCAGGTCAGACGAACGGTCTCGGCGTCGGCCGCCCCGCGCGCCACCAGATCGACCAGCAGCGCGCGCGCCCGGGCGGCGTCGCCCGCCGCGCGCGCGAGCCCGGCGAGGCGCATCGTCGCGTCCCGCAGGTCCGCCACCGCGCTGCTGGCCTCCGCATCCTTCCGCCACGCCTCAAGCTCCGTCGCCAGGGTCGAGGCGACCGTATCGGGCGACAGCACGAAGGCCTGCTCGAGAACGCCGACCGCCGCGCGATGGTCGCCGCGCGACGCTTCCAGCTTGGCCCGCAGCAGGTGCAGCGGCAGCCGCTGGTCCTGCGGGAGGGCCGGGTCTTCCAGCGCCGCACGCACCTCGGCGGCCGCCGCGCCCAGCTCGCCGTTCGCGACCAGCGCGCGGGAGAGCTGCTCGACGATCTGGATGTCGTGCGGAGAGAGCGCGCGGGCCCGACGCAGCAGCGCGAGCGCTCCGGCGACGTCCGCGAGACGGCCGCGCCGCAGCGACGCCGCCTCGAGGCAGAGCGCCGCCGCCTCCTTGGCGTCGCTCCGCCGTTCGGCCTCCACGGCGTGAAGATCGGCCAGCGCCGCCCAGTCCTGCTTGCCGCGATAGAGACGCTCAAGCTCGGTGAAGAACGCCGTCTCGGTCGGCGACTGCGCGTACCCCTTCTCCAGCGCGCGGCGGGCGCCTTCGGCGTCACCGACCTGCGTCCACGCGTCCGCCAGCTCGCGCGCCAGGCGCGCGGCCTCGGGCCCGGTCTCCCCGTCGAGCACCGCCTCCATCAGCTCCGCGCGCTCGCGGGTGATCTCGCCAGGGCGAAGCGCCAGCAACCGCTTGAGCAGCTCCGGATGGCGCGGGGAGACCATCAGCGCCCGCTCGTAGATCTCCGCCGCGCGCTCCGCGTCCTTGCCCTCGAGCGCGCCGCCCAGCCGGATGGCCGCGCCGACGATCGCGCTGGCCTCACCGGCGGCGACCGCGGTGTCGAACGACTGCGCCAGCAGGTCGACCAGATCGCCCTCCGACCCGATCTGCTCGTAGTAGCCGGCGAGCAGGCCCAGCGCCTCCGCGTTGGCCGGCTCCTCGAGCAGCACGTCCTGCAGGATCTCGGCGGCCGATGAATCGCCGCCGTTTTCGCTGAGGCGCAGGCGCGCGAGCGCCATGCGGAGCTGGTTGCGCTGCCCGACGTCGGGCAAGAGCGGCAGCGTCTCGGTCACCAGGCGGGCGAGGCCGTCGCGATCGCGCAGGCCGACATAGTGATCCAGCAGCGGGCGCCACACGGATTCGTCGGCGGGCGCGCTGGTGCGCAGGCGCTCCAGCAGCTCGGCGCCCAGACGGAGGTTGCCGGCGCGCCCGGCGCGCTCGGCGAGATCGCGCGCCAGCGGCATCACCCGCTCGAGCGGCAGCAGCTCCGCCGCGCGCTCGAGGACCCGCGCCGCGGCGTCCAGATCGCCGGCGGCCTTCTTGATCCGGAGCAGCTCGAATAGCGCCCAGGTCGCGTCGTCGCGCCCGTCCGCCTTGTCGGCGGCCACGTCGGCCAGCCGCATCAGCAGCGGCTCCATGCGGTCGTCGCGGTGCAACGCCATCGCCAGATCGATCGCCTCGCGCACCTCGCCGCGCGTCACGTCGTAGGCGCCGACGCGCCGCTCGAGGTAGTCGAGCAGGACGGCGTCGTCGCCGGACTGGCGCGCGATCCGCTCGTAGAGCGGCAGGATCTTCACCAGCTCGGCGTCCGGGACGCCGGCGTTCGCGACCAGCGCCGCCGCCCGTTCCAGGTCGCGGCTCTTCTCGATCGCCTCGCACAGGTCGGCGATGCCGGCCTGGCGCGTCTCCGCCCGGGCGAGCTCCAGCGCGGCGGCCCGGTAGAGCGCCTCCGCGGCCGCTTCCGACCCGCGCGCCTCGGCGGCGGCCAGCTTGAACAGGCCGGCGACGCGCTCGCACTCGGCGACGTCTCCTTGCTGCTGGGCCAGTCGGGCGATCCCGGACAGCACCTCGAGCGAGCGCGGCTGCATCTCCTCGGCGCGCCGGTGCAGATCCAGCGCGCGCGCGCGGTCGTCGAAGTCTCGCTCCGCGATCTGGGCGGCCAGCAGCAAGAGGGTGCTGGCGACGGCCATGTCGGCCTTCCGCCGCCGCCGTTCGACGAGCGCGAGCAGCCGATCCACCAGCGGCTCCAGCTTGCCGCAGGCGCGCGCGTGCTCGACGAGTGGCGCGTGCAGCCGCTCGATCTCCGGCGCCGACTCGACGGCGCGCAGCTGCGCGTCGAAGGCGGCCTCGATCTTTCCTTCCGCGCGCAGGCAGTCCGCCATCTCCGCCGAGATCTCGGCCTCCGCGGGCGTCCCCGCGGCGCGCGCGAGGCGCTTCTCGAACAGGCGCGCCAGCTCGTCGTGCGCGCCAGCCGCCAGCAGCCCGCGCTGCAGCCGTGACGCCTGCTCTGGATCCTTGATCGCCGCGGCCAGCGCCGAGTCGAGCAGCTCGTCGGCCTCGCCCGTGTTGCCGCGCTTGCGCGCCAGACCGTAAAGTCGCAGTAGGATCTCCGTCAGGGCCAGCGTGGTCGCACCGGCCTCCGCGGGGGCGTGGGCCGGCTCGCCCTCGCGCGACTGGACCAGCAGCGTCCGGTAGGCGCGTTCCGCCCGTTCGAGATCGCCGGTCGCCTCCGCCACCTCGGCGAGCTGGGTGAGGATGGCCGGATTCGAACCGTCCATCGACGACGCCTGCTCGAATTCGGCGAGCGCGCGGGCCGTGTCTCCCTGGGCGCGGGCGATCTCGGCCAGCCGCTGATGCAGGTGCGCGCGCTTGCGCGTCTTGCGCCAGCCCGCCTGTTCGACCAGCCGCGCCAGCTGGGCGCGCGCCTCGTCGAAGCGCTGGCAGCGGGCCAGCCCGTCGGCCAGCGCCAGCCCCAGACCCTCGTGATGCGGAACCAGCCGCACCGCCTTCTCGAGCACCGGGACGGCGCGCTCCAGCAGCCCGAGGCGTCCATAGATCTCGGCGACCTCCGACGCGCGCGCCACGGTCAGGGCGCCGTCGTCGCTGTTGTCGCAGCCGTCGGCCAGCACCTTGGCCAGCGGTTCCCACGACTGCGCCTCGCGATACAGGTCCGCCAGCATCGTTCGCAGGCGATCGGCGCGCGGCGATTCGCCGAGCGCACGTTCGAGGCAGGCGATGGCGCGGTGGCGCTGGCCCGCCGCGACGTAGGCGCCCGCGAGCCGCGCGGCGACCTCGATGCGGTCGCCGCCCTCGGTCATCGCCAGGCGGCGATCCAGCCACTCGGCCGCGGCCACCGCTTCGCCGGCCGCGAGCGCCAGCCGTCCGAGCGCGTCCAGCGCCTCGGTCCCGGCGTCGAGCCGGGCGGTGTTCTGCCACGCCGTCATCGCCCGGGCGGCGTCGCCCAGCGCGCTCTCGACGAGTCGCGCGGCCTCGGCCCAGAGCACCGCCGATGCCGCCGGCTCGGCGTCGTTCTCGAGGATGCGCGCTTGCTCCTCGACGATGTCGGCCAGCTCCGCCTGCCGGCTCTTGGCGACGAGCACCTCGGTCAGCTTCTGCAGGGTGGGGCGGTGGCCGGGGCGCTCGCCCAGGCTGGCGCGCAGCACGTCGGGTGCGTTGCTCCGCTGCTCGAGCAGCCCGCCCAGGCGGACGATCTCCAGGCGCAACGCCAGGCGCCGCTCCTGATCCGCGCTGCGCTGAAGCTCGGCGGCGCGCAGGTCGACGCCGTCGGCGAAGCGGGTCTCCGTCTCGTAGAGCCGGGCCAGCGCCTCGCGGGCCGGCTCGTCGTCGGGCGCCTGTTCGTGCAGCTGCCGCCAGATCCGGATCGCCCCGGGCCGGTCGCCCAGCGCCGACTCGGTCAGCTCGGCGGCCCTGCGCATCCAGGCCCAGCGCCGCTCGTCGGCCAGACGCAGGCGGGCGGCGTCCAGCATCAGCGTGACCGCGAGCGTGGTCCGCTCGCGCGCCCCCGACGCCGCGTGCAGGCGCGCCATCTCGTCGACCGCCCAGGCGGCGACGTCCGCGGCGGCCAGCCGGCCGCTCGCCCGCGCCCCGCGCCCCAGCAGGCTCCCCGCGCCGTCCGACAGTCGCCCGAGCAGATCGAGGGCCAGTGTCTCGTCCGCCAGCGTGGTGGAAGCGACGTCGACCGCCTCGCGCAGGAAGTCCAGGTTGTCGGGCTGCTCGGCGGCGAGCCGCATCAGAGTTTCGACGAGCTTGCGGTCGGGCCGGCGGCGCTGCAGCTCCGCGCGCCGCATCAGCGTGCCGACGTGACGGGCGTCGGCGGCGAGGGCGCGGTCGAGCGCGCGCTCGGCCACGTCCGCGTCCTGGCAATGATCGATGAACGACGTCGCGACGCGCGCTTGCAGATCGCGGCGCGTGGAGGCGTCGAGCCCCGGCGCGTCGTCGACGGCCTTTTCGAGGGCGGCGATCGCGTCACGGATGCCGCCCCCCTCGAGAGCGAGCGACTCGTAGAGCGGCCACAGGACGGTGTCGCGCGCGTCGGCGGCGGTCTTCGCGTCGACGATCAGGGCGGCGGCCTCGGCGAAGCGACCGAGGCGAACCTGCGTCCGCAGCAGGCTGCGCCGCGGCTCGAGGCGCTCTGGCGTCAGCGCGAGCGCCGCGGCGAAGCTCTCGCAGGCCGCACCGAGATCACCGAGCCGTCCCTCGAGCAGCGCGCCGCGCCGCTCGTGAAGGTGGGCCAGCGTCAGCGGCGGCACGCCGCCGGCGGCGATCGTCTCCGCGATGGCGCGCGCCGGGCCGGCGAACTCGCCGGTCGCGTCCGCGAGCCGCCACATCTCGTGCTCGAGCCGCGCGCTGGTCCCCGCGAGCGGCAGCGCCGCGCACAGCCAGGCGAGCGCGCGCTGCTGGTCGCCGCCCCGCGCCTCGGCGGCCGCCGCGGCGTCCTCCAGGATCCGCGCCTTCGCGGCCGGATCGGGCGCGCCCGCCAGCCGCAGCGGAACGAGATCCAGCAGCAGCTGCCAGCTGTCGGTCTTCGCCGCCGCGCCCGCCAGGACGCGGGCCGCGTCGTTCGCGACCGCCTCGTCTGCCAGCAAGGCCTGCAAGCCGGAGCGCGCCGCCTCGTGGGCCGGATCGATGTCGACCGCCCGCCCGTACCAGGTGACCGCCGCCGGCGCGTCGCCGAGCCGGAGCCGGTGCGCGTCGGCCAGGCGCGCCAGCCGGTCCGCGTGCCGCCCGCGATCGACGTTGGCGTTGCGCGACAGCAGCGCCGCCAGCTCGCCGAAGGCGGCGCTGTCGGCGTACAGGTCGGCGAGCGCGCCGACGCTCTCGTCGTCGTCACCGAAGCGCGTCACCACCTCGCGCCAGAGCTCGATCGCCCGGCCGATGTCGCCCAGCCGCTCACGGGCCAGCGTCGCCATCTCGATCAGGTCGGCGCGGATCTGGTGGGCCGGTGGCGCGCTGTCGATCCGCTTGCGCAGAAGATCGATGACGGGCGCCCAGCGCTCGCTGCGAACGAGCAGCCCGCGCGCCGCCGCCAGCGCCTCGACGTCGGCGGCATCCAGGGCCAGCCGCGCATGCCAGGCGCCCAGCGCCCGATCGACGTCGCCCAGCTCAAGAGCCAGCTCGGCCGCCAGCGCCCAGGTGAACCGCTTGGCGCCCGGTTTGGGCTCGACGGCGGCCAGCCGCTCCAGCGCGTGGAGCCGTTTCGCCTTGTCGCCCAGCGCGTCGTAGATCTCCTCCAGGCGCCGCAGGCTTTCGAGCCGCAGCTCCGGCGCGCCGGTCTCGCCGCCGATCGCGTCCTCGTACAGCGCGCTCGCCCGCTCGGGATGTCCGAGCTGACGATCCTCCACGTGCGCGGCGCGAACCAGCAGCTCGGCGCGGCGCTCCGCCGCGCCGCAGGCCTTCGCCCCCACCGCCAGGCCGGCGGCCAGACGGGCCGGATCGCGCGCCGCCTCGGCCAGCTGTCGCAGGCTGTCCTCGACCGAGCGGTCTTCCGGGGCCAGCGCGATCAGCGCAACGTACTGGTCGAGCGCGGCGGAGACGTCGCCGAGCGCGTGCAGGCGCTCGCCGCATTCGCGGCGCAGCTCGCGCAGCCGCTCTCCCTGGGCAAACTGGATCGCCGCGCGCAGCAGGTCGGGCACCCGCGCGCCGGCGCCGTTTGCCTCGTAGCGGGCGCGCAAGGCGTCGAGCGCCTCCAGCCGGGTCGCCGGCGTCGCGTCTTCGTCTGCGAACAGGCGTTCGAGCAGCCCGGTCAGGGGCGCGTTGTCGTGCAGGTCGGGAAGAAGGACGCGCACCTCGGCCAGCGCCGTGTCGGACTGCCCGAGCTTGTCGTGCAGCGTGGTCGCGATCAGGAGGCGCAGCTCGCGCGCCTCCTGGCCGGCCAGCAGCTCCAGGCGGCCGCGCCGCGCCGCGACCAGGTCGGCCCAGCGCTCGTTCCGTTCCAGCAGGCGTTCCAGCGACGATGCCACCTGGCCGTCGCCCGGGCGCAAGCGGCCCAGCTCCTCCAGGTAGCCGATGGCGCGCGCGTGATCGCTGATGAAATCCTTCGCGATCCGCGCCGCCTCCTCCAGGCTGTCCGCGCGTCGATCGAAGTTTCCCGGCACCGCCAGCCGCGCGTCATAGGCGTCCAGCACGTCGCGCCACCGCTCGGCCATCGTCAGGGCGACGACCAGGGGACGGAAGGCCCAGTCCGCGTCCGGCGCGGCCCGCAGCACCGCCCGGAGGACCTCGATCGTCTCGGGTGCGTTCTCGCCGAAACAATCGGCCGCGAAACGCGCGGCCCGGTGCGACAGGACGCCGAGGATCGCCCGGGGCAGCTGCGGCGTCAGCTGCGCGCGGTAGAAGTCGAGCAGCTGGCGGGCCTGGTGCTCGTCGGAGACGACGGCCGCCTCCAGCCGTTCCCACGGCGATTCGTCCGCCGGGGCGGCGGTCGCCGCGGTCAGGGCTTCCTGGAACAGATCGTCCGCCAGTGGCGTCGCTGCCACGGGCTTTGGCTTCTCGACAGTGGCCAGCTTTGCCGCCATTCGCGCTCCTTGTTCGGCCTTGTGGAATCGGCAGTCGTGCCCGACTTGTTGAGGACTTGGCAGTTGGGGAATGACGATTTTCGCGGGCCCGCTCGGCGCACCGCGCCAGCGGCGCGCCGGGGGGTTCCGGAACGGGCTTGATCGGCCTCACTTGCCGGCGCTCGGGACCCGTGGCCTGCTGGTCGCGAGGGGAGGCTCACATGAGTCGGATACGCGTGCTCGCGTTCGTCGTGATGGTCGCGGTTTTCGGTGGGGCGGCGCGGCCGGCGGCCGCCGCCAGCGACACCGCCCACAACGTGCTGATCGGCGCGCTGATCGGCGCCGGCATCGGCCTGGTGGTCGGAATCATCGTCTACCTGGTCCGGGACAAGCCGCCGCAGCCATCCGCCGCGACCCGAAACCCGCCGAGCTGGGCGGCGGTCGGCCTCGCGCCGCTGCCCCTGGCGGCGCCGGTCCGGGCGGGTCGGGAGACGCCCTTCACGCCGCCCGCGCTACTGACGTTCTGATGAAGCGACTTTGAGGCGCCGCCTGAGGGCGCGTCCGCCCGGCGCGCCCCAGATTTTTCGGCGATGACCTCGGCGAAGACGCCGCTGCTGATCTTGATGCTGGCCGCCGGTATTTCGATCGCGGCGGGGTCGCTGGCGCCATCGCCGGCACAAGCTCCTGCGCCGCCCTCGGCGGCGGCACCCGGCGCCGCGCCGGCGCCATCGCCCGATATGCCTCACATTCCGCCGCCGTCGCGGGGGATCCAGCCGGAGGCGGATCGCCTGCTGCGTGCGATGACCACCTACCTGGCGAGCTTGCAGAGCTTCACGGTCCTCAGCAACGCCACGGACGAGGTGGTCCTGTCATCCGGGCAGAAGATCCAGCTCGCCACCGAATCGCTGGTGGTTCTGCAGCGCCCGAATCGCCTGCACAGCGAGCAGGTGGGCGCGCTGGGCGGACCGGCCTTCTGGTACGACGGCAAGCACATGACGCTGGCGTGCAAGACGAACGGCAGCTACGCGACCGTGCCGGCCCCCGCGAACATCGACGCGACGATCGACCGGGTGCGCAAGGAATTCCGGATCGAGGCGCCGGGCACGGACCTTCTATATAGCCGTCCCTACGAGGTCCTGACCGAGCAGGTGACGGGCGGTCGTCTCGTCGGGCGTGAAACGGTCGACAGCGTCGCGACCAATCACCTGGCGTTCGAGGGCGAGGCGGTCGACTGGCAGATCTGGATCCAGGAGGGATCGCAGCCGCTGCCGCTGCGCTTCGTGGTGACGACCAAGGGGATCCAGGGCCAGCCGCAGCTGACGGTGCGGCTGTCGCGCTGGGAGCCAGGCATCAAGGTGCTGCCCACGATGTTCGGGTACGAGGCGCCGGCCACCGCCAGGCGGCTAGCGTCATTTCCCGTCGATTGCGTCGCGCCCAGCGCGGGCGGCCTTGCCGCGCTGCCGAGGTCCGCCGGCGTCGCGTTGCGCTCCGTCCGCCGCGCCTTCCGCTGACGCGACCGAGCGTTCGGGGTAACGTCCGTTCCGGACGATGACCTGGAAGGCAGGGATCAACTCGGTGGTGAACACCTTCGCGTTGCTCTGCGTGCTCAACATGATGCCGCCGGTCGGCGCGGGCGGGGCGCTGGAGATCTCCACGTTCCGGGTGCTGGTGTCGGCCGCCGGTCTTTACTTCGCCATCGGGGCGTGGCGACGTGACTTCCTGGGGTTCGTCGGCGTTCTCGCGATCTGTGCCAGCGCGGCCGCATTCGACGCCGTCCTGATGGTCAGCGCGGGAGTCCTGCATCCGCTGCTCCTGTTGAACGCGGTCCTGTACGTCACCGTCGGGGCGGCCCTGTATTCGGCGCGGAAAGAGTTCCCGCGCCGGCGCTGAACGGCGCCGGCCGACGCGCGGTCGACCCGAACCTCCGGAAATTCCTCCGACTTTCGCGGCAATTTGTCACGGAAGGGTGTGGCGCCCGCCATCGGCCCCGTGTTA
>DATFXS010000788.1:0-2672 GCA_035315605.1 Polyangia bacterium | reverse complement strand
GCGTCGTTGCCCCACGGGTACTCGCGTCCGTCCTCGCCGCGCGCCGCCTTCTCCCACTCCGCCTCCGTCGGCAGCCGCGCCCCCGCGAAGCGGCAGTAGGTCTGCGCGTCGTTCCAGTCGACGTTCGTCATCGGCAGCTTCGGATCCGACGCCGGTTCGTCGTGGGGCGGCGCCTTGCACCGCTTCGCCTCCACGCACGCGGCGTAATCGCCGCGCGTCACCTCGGTGCGATCGATCGTGAAGGCCTTCATCGTCACCTTGCGCGCCGGCCGCTCATCCTCGTCGCCGTGCGTGCTCCCCTGCGTAAACACACCGGCGGGGATGACAACGCGATCCGGCTTCGGCGCGCGGCCCGCCGCCAGGCAGACGAATGCGGCGGCGATGAGGGGGCTGCGGGTCATCGACGCTGACTATCTTAGTACGTTGTTGGCGGTACCGCGGGATCGGACCCCGGGCGCCAAGCTCAGCCTCGACGGCGGTCGCCGGTCGTTCTTCGCAGGGGCTCTGGATGCGCCGCGCCGGGCGGGCGATTTCGTGAGACGTTTTCCTGGCCCGGGTCACCCAGAGGGCAGAACCGTGAGACCCGTACCCCGCGATACCGATCTGCGCCTGGTCGAACCGCCGGCCGGCGGCTCGTCGCTCGACGCGATCTACCGTCGCTACGGTCGCTACGTGGCGGCGGTGATTCTGCGACTGGACGGGCGGACCGCGGAGCTCGAGGACCTGGTCCAGGAGGTGTTCCTCGAGGCCGCGCGCGGCATCGGGTCGTTGCGGGATGGAGCCGCTGCCAAGGGATGGCTGGCGACGATCGCGGTGCGCACGGTGCGCCGCCGGTTGCGGGTGCGGCGCGCGCGCCGCTTTTTCGGCCTGGACGCGGGCGGCGCTGACAGCTCTTACGAGGCCCTGCTCGACCCGGGGGCGTCGCCTCACGAGAAGACGCTCATCGCCACCGTGTTCCGGTTCCTCGACGACATGCCGGTCGCGGATCGCATCGCGTTCAGCCTGCGCCATGTGCAGGGTGAAAGCCTGGAGTCGGTGGCCGAGCTGTGCGGCTGCTCGCTGGCGACGGCGAACCGCCGGATCGCGCGCACGCTCCAGGCGTTGCAAAAGAGGATGACCGATGGGTGACGTGAAAGATCTCGCCCAGCGAATCGAACAGGCGGGCGCCCGCATCGAGCCTCGGCTGTCCGACGGCGATCTGGAGCGTCTGATGGTTGCGGCGCGCCAGCGCGGCCGGCGACGGACGGCGGCGCGGGCCGGGCTGTCAATCGGCGTGCTGGCGGCGGCGATGATCGCGCTCGTGGTGGCGCGGCGCGGGCCGGGACCGCAGGTCCCCGGTGGGCTCAGATTCAACGACGGGTCGGTCGCGACACCGGTCGATCCGGGCAGCCTGCTGGTGATCGCCGAGGACTCGCCGCAGCGAACGCGCGTCGAGCTGAAGCGCGGGGGGGCTCGCTTCGAGGTGACGCCCCACCGGCCGCGGATGTTCTCGGTGTCGATCGGGGCGGTGACCGTCACCGTCGTCGGAACGGTGTTTGTCGTCGATCGCCAGGCCGATCGGGTCGGTGTGACGGTGGAACGCGGGACCGTCAAGGTCGGCTGGACGAACGGCGAGCACACGTTGCGCGCCGGGGAGGATGCGTGGTTCCCGCTCGACGCATCGGACGCAGACGCGCAGCGGGCGGGGGCGGGGTCACCGCCCTCATCGTCGCCGTCGCCAGGATCCGAGCGGCGGCCGGCGCCGCCCCCGCCTGCGGACGCGCGCGGCGGCGGCGACGTCGTCGGCCGTCTCCTCGCGGCGGCCGACGCCGCTCGCGCCGCCGGTCACGCCGACGAGGGAGCGGCGTTGTTGCGCCGGGTTCTGGACGAGCACGCCGGCGATCCTCGCGCGCCGCTCGCGCGGTTCACGCTGGGGCGCGTCTTGCTGATGGACCTGGGCCGGCCGCTGCAGGCTGCGCAGATGTTTGCCGACCTGCGCGCGCGCGCGCCGGACGGTCCGTTCGCGGCGGACGCGCTGGCCCGCGAGGTGGAGGCGTGGTCGCGCGCCGGCCGGCGTGAGGAGGCGCGGGCCCGGGCGGAGGAGTACCTGCGTCTTTATCCGGATGGCAATCGCAAGGACGCCGTGCGCAGCTTCGGGGGCATTCCATGAAGGTCTCGCTGGGGTGGGCGTTCGTGGTGGCGTTCGCGGTGACCTACTTCTCGGCGTTCTTCGGCGTGCAGTGGGCGCTGGGTGCGCCGGCGCTGGTCCCCGGCGATCCGCGCACCGGCCAGGTGAGCAAGGTCTACGCGCCGCACGCGTCGTCAGGAAGCGATCCCGACGGCCTGCCCGATGCCGTCGCGCCCGGACGCGCGGCCGCCCCGCCCGCCGCCGCTCCGGCCCCGGTTGCGCCGGCGGCGCCGGCGCCGGCGGCGCCGCGGGCGGTCGCGCTGTTCGTGAGCAGCTGTCCGCGGCTGACCGACGCCGCTGTCCGCCGTGTCGTCGCCGTCGAGCTGGGTGCGCGTCTCATCGCTACTGGCGCTGCTGCGCCCGCGGACGTCGATCGCGTGCTGATCGGCTGCAACGGCCAGGTCGCGCGCATCGAGGCGGGCGATCCCGCAACGCCGCGCTACGCGGAGCGCACGCTGCCGCTGGATCAGTTTCGCGGCGATGCCGCCGCGCGCGCGGTCGGCCT
>DATFXS010000787.1:0-3799 GCA_035315605.1 Polyangia bacterium | reverse complement strand
GCTTCCCGCCAGCCTTGTATCGACAGAGATCCCATGTCGACCATCTGCTTCTCCTCGTAGGCGTGCACGATCGGTTTGCCGTCGTCTATCAGCAGGCTGCCCAGCAGCTTCACGGCCGGCTCGGTCCACGGGTTGTCGGCTGCGGCGAGTGTTCCCAGCGCCAGGATGCGGGCCTCCAGCCTCGGGCGCAGATCGATCGGACGCGCGCCCACCTGGTCGCGAAGCCACGCGAAGAGCTCGTTCCCACAATCCGACGCGCTTCCCGAGGCCCGGGTCGCCATCACTACCATGTCGGCCGCGGCCGGTAGGTCGAGGTAGATCCGACCCTCGTCGTTGTCTCGCATCACCTGGTGCACGCGATCGCACACCTCGCCGACAGGAATGTAGGCCGTCTCGAACTGGAGCGGCGGCGCGCTCCGACAGGCGGCCGCGGCGGCAGTGGCCGCGATCCACAGCCACCGCGCCCTCCCCCGCATCAGACGCTGGCCGGTCTGGTCAGACCTCGCACTCGACGATCACCGTCGAGCCGGGCTTCGCGTACGGCACCAGATCGCCGGCGACCGGTTTGCCGTCGACGACGAGCTTGGGCGCCCCGCCCTTGCCGCTGTTCTTGACGTGGATGCGGTACTCGGCGCCGCGGCACTTGCGCGTCACGGTGAACTTGCCGACCTCGCCGCCCAGGCACGGACGGACGCGCAGCCCCTCGTAATCCGGGCGCACGCCCAGCAGGTAGTGCGACACGGCGACGAAGTTCCACGCCGCCGTCCCGGTCAGCCACGAGTTCTTGGCCTCGCCGTGGCGGACCGCGTCCTTGCCCGCGATCATCTGGGCGTAGACATACGGCTCAAGACGGTGCACCTCGCTGATCTCCTCCAGGTACGCGGGCGCGATCTTCTTCCAGTACTCGAAGGCGCGGTCGCCGCGGCCGATCACGGTCTCGGCGATGATCACCCACGGGTTGTTGTGGCAGAAGATGCCGGCGTTCTCCTTGTAGCCGGGCGGGTACGACGAGATCTCGCCGAGCTCGACGTGATACTCGGTGTAGGGCGGGTTGTTCAGCACGATGCCGTACTTCGTGTCCAGCCGCTCCTTGACGGAATCGAGCGCCTTCTTCGCCTGGCCACCCTCGACGCCGATGCCGGCCATCACGCAGAAGCCCTGCGGCTCGATGAAGATCTGCGACTCCTTGTTCTCCTTGCTGCCCACCTTCTTGCCGAAGAAGTCGTAGGCGCGCAAGAACCACTCGCCGTCCCAGCCGTCCTTCAGCACGACCTCCGTCATCTTGGCCGCCTCGGCCCGCGCCTTCTTCGCCTCGTCGCCGAAGCCCTTCTTCTCGGCCAGGTACGCGTAGTCGGGCGCCACGCCGACGAACATGCCGGCGATGAAGACCGACTCCGCCGTCCGCCCGACGCGGTTGCCGGTCGTCTGGAACGATTCGTCCGGCGTCTCCGAGAAGCAGTTCAGGTTCAGGCAGTCGTTCCAGTCGGCGCGCCCGATCAGCGGCAGGCCGTGCGGCCCCAGGTTGTTGAGCACGTGGTGGAACGAACGCTTGAGGTGCTCGAACAGCGGCACCGCCGTCTTCGGGTCGTTGTCGAACGGGACCTGCTCGTCGAGGATCTTGTAATCGCCGGTCTCGCGGATGTAGGCGGCCACGCCGAAGATCAGCCAGAGCGGGTCGTCGTTGAAGCCGCTGCCGACGTCGTTGTTGCCGCGCTTGGTGAGCGGCTGATACTGGTGATACGCGCTGCCGTCCGGGAACTGCGTCGACGCGATGTCGATGATCCGCTCGCGCGCGCGCTCGGGCACCAGGTGGACGAAGCCGAGCAGGTCCTGGTTCGAATCGCGGAAGCCCATGCCGCGGCCGATGCCGGTCTCGAAGTACGAGGCCGATCGCGACATGTTGAACGTCACCATGCACTGGTACGGATTCCAGATGTTGACGGTGCGGTTCAGCTTCTCGTCGCCCGATTCGATCGAGTAGTTCGAGAGCAGCTTCGACCAGTGGTCGGCCAGCGCCTTCATCGCCGCGTCGACCTGCTCTGGCTTCGAGAACTTCGCGATCAGCTCGTGGGCGGGCTTCTTGTTGATGATGCCCGGCTTTTCCCACTTCTGGTCGCGCGGCACCTCGACGTAGCCGAGCGTGAACACGAACGTCTTCTCTTCGCCCGGCGCCAGCTTGACGTCCAGGCCGTGCGAGGCGATCGGCTGCCAGCCGCTCGCGACCGAGTTCGCCGACTGCCCCTTCGCCGGGACCTGCGGCTCGCCCCACTCGTTGTAGAGGCCGAGGAACGATTCGCGGTCGGTGTCGTAGCCGGCGACGTCGGCGTTGACGCTGTAGAAGGCGTAGTGATCGCGCCGCTCGCGGTATTCGGTCTTGTGGTACAGCGTCGCGCCGTTGCGCTCGATCTCGACCTCACCGGTCGAGAAGTTGCGCTGGTAGTTCGTCATGTCGTCGTAGGCGTTCCACAGGCACCACTCGATGAGCGAGAACACCTTCAGGTTCTTCGTCTCCGACGACTCATTTTTGATCGATAGCTGGTGAATCTCGGCGGTGTGGCCTTGCGGCACCAGCATCAGCAGCGACGCGCGCACGCCCTTGCGCTCGCCGGTGATGCGCGTGTAGCCGAGGCCGTGCCGGCATTCGAAGGCGTCCAGCGCCGTGTTGGTCGGCGCGAAGCTCGGGTTCCAGACCTCGCCGCCGTCGTTGATGTAGAAGTAGCGGCCCCCGACGTCGGTCGGCACGTTGTTGTAGCGGTAGCGCATGAGCCGACGGAGACGCGCGTCGCGATAGAAGCAGTAGCCGCCCGCGCGGTGCGAGACGAGCGCGAAGAAATTTTCCGATCCGAGATAGTTGATCCAGGGATAAGGGGTCTTCGGCGTGGTGATCACGTACTCGCGATGGGTGTCGTCGAAGTAGCCAAAACGCATCTCGGGGGTCCTTCCTTGTGGTTGCTTCTTCTTCTACTACGACTGGGCGCTTCCTACTTTTGCTTCTTGCTGCGCGAGGAATGCGCCCGTCCGGCCCCCTTGCGGGCCGCCTTCGCCTCGCCCGCCGCCCCGGCCCCGCCGCCCTCCGCGACCACCGAGGCGCCCTTGTCGTCGGGGAACAGCCAGCCGTAGCTGGCGTTCGCTATGGCAATGTCCGCCTGCGCCCAGAGCCGGTGGTACTTGAAGACCGGCGGCTTGCCGCCCTTCAAATAGCTCTCGACCTTGTGCCACTCGGGGTCGCGCTTGTACTTGGACCGCAGGCTGATGAACGTCGCGCCGTTCTGGATCGGATCGCCGTTCGGCATCTTGCCGGTCCAGCCGGGCGGCACGTAGACGCTGTCGTTGAACCGCTTAAAGTCGACGCGCGTCTCGGGCGTCGTGACGCCCAGCTTGTCGCGGTACTTGTTCCACAGCCGATCGAGCAGCTCCTTGGCCAGCTTCTGGGCCGCCTTGTCGCCCGACTTCGCCGCGTAGAAGGCCAGCGTGCGCGCCGTCGCTGACGCGACGCCCGCGTCGTCGCCGAAGTCGCGGATCTTGACGTGCAGCTCCGCGTTCCAGTTCTTGCCCGGGTCGTGCGAGGCCGCGGTCCAGCTTGCGCCCGGCTTGCCTTTCCAGTCCAGCGTCGACGGGATGTCGTAGGTGCCGTCAGCCGCCAGCTTCGTGTGCTTGACGACCCAGCCGACCCACTTGTCGAGGACGACCTTGGCGCGCGCGTCGCCGGTCACGTAGTAGTACTGCGCGACGCGGTCCATCGACCACGCCTGGAACCCGAACCACTCGTTGCTGGGCGGGTCGTGGTAGACGGGCGCCT
>DATFXS010000786.1:0-8416 GCA_035315605.1 Polyangia bacterium | reverse complement strand
CCGATGCGGCACGCGAGCTGGCGCTGCGCGCGGCGCGGCTGTACGTCGAGGGGCGCGATCCCGCCTCTGCTGAACGGCTGTACCAGCGCGTGCTGGAGGGCGACGCCGAGAACGTCGACGCTCTGCAGGCGCTGGAGGGACTCTATCGCGCCGCGGGCGACGAGACACGGCTGGCCGCGATCCTGGAGAAGCGCGCCGAGGCCGATCTGGATCCGCAGGTGCGGCGGACGCGCCTGGTCGAGGCGGCGCGGCTGCACGAGCGCCGCGGCGCCGCGGGCATCGGCGACGCCATCGCGGCGCTGCAGAAGGTGAGCGCGTCGGACGAGGGCGACGCCGAGGTGCTGGCGGAGCTGGGGCGCCTTTACGAGGCGTCCGGCAACGTCGCCGAGATGGCCACCGCGCTGGCGGAGCGCGCCCGCATCACCGAGGATCCGCGGGCGCGCGGCGGGCTGTGGGCGCGGGTCGGCGAGCTGCGGCTCGGCATGCTGAACGATCTGGACGGGGCGGCGGAGGCGTATCGCGAGGCGCTGGAAGGGACGCCGGACGATCCGATCGCGCTGTCGGCGCTGGAGGCGATCGAGGAGCGCCGCGAGGACTGGTCGACGCTGCAAGAAGTGTTGATGCGGCGGTTCGGCGCGACCTTCGGGGCGGATCAGGTCGCCGTGCTGCTGAAGCTGGCGCGCAACGCCGAGCAGAAGCTGTCCGACGCCGATCAGGCGATCGGGTTCTTGCGCCAGATCATCGACGCCGACGCGGCGAACGCGTTCGCGTTCCTGGAGCTGGAACGCCTGCTGCGCGCCAACGCGCGCTGGTACGACCTGGTCGAGATCCTGGGCCTGCACGCGGACGCGGAGGGCAAGGCGGGGCGCAAGCAAGCCGAGCTGGCGCTGCGGGTCGCGATCGCGGACGTCTGGGAGAAGGAGCTCGACTCGCCGGACAGCGCGGCCGAGGCGCTCGAGAAGGTGCTGCAGGTGGCGCCGACCAACGCGGGCGCGCTGCTGTCGCTGGCCCGGCTGCACGAGGCGGCCGAACGGTGGGACGAAGCGGCGGAGACGCTGGAGAAGGCGGCGGCGAACGCGTCCGCGCCGGCGGAGATCGCGGAGATCCAGTTCCGCAACGCGCAGATCCTGATCCGCAAGGAAGCCGACGCGACCGAGATCGAGCGCGCGCTGCTGCGGGCGCTGGACGCGGATCCGACGCACCGCCCGACGCTGGCGGCGCTGGAGAAGATGGCGCGCGAGGGCAAGGACGACGAGCGGCTGGTGCAGCTGCTGGAGCTGGCGCTCGAAAGCGCGAGCGACGACGACGAACGGCGCCGCCTGCTCAAGGAGATCGCGGCGCTGTACGCCGGGCCGCTGGGCCACCCGGCCGCCGCGCTGCCGCACCTGGAACGGCTGGTGGCGCTGGACCCGAAGGAGATCCCGGGGCGCGAGCAGCTGGCTGAAGCCCTGATCGCCTCGGGTCGGATCGACGATGCCGCCCGCATCATGACCGAGCTGCTCGCCGAGCTGACCAAGGCCCGCCGCGGCAAGGACGCGGCCCGCTGGCACACGCGGCTCGGCACGCTGTCGGAGGCGCGCGGCGATCTGAAGGGCGCGGCGGACAGCTTCGGCGCCGCCTACAAGCTGGATCCCAGCCACCCGGCGACGGTCGCGGCGCTGGGGCGCCTGGCGTTCCGGGGCGGCGATCTGGAGAACGCCCGCAAGTACTACCGGTCTCTGCTGCTGCAGAACTTCGACGAGAAGACCGCCGGCGTTTCGAAGGCCGAGGTCTACCTGATGCTGGGCCGCATGCACGTCCTCGCCAACGAGATCCCGAAGGCGCGCAACATGTTCGAGCGCGGCCTCGAGATCGAACCCGCGAACGTCGACCTCAAGGCCGCCATCGCCGGCCTCGGCTAGCGGCCCCTCTCCCTAACCCTCTCCCCGCTTCGCGGGGCGAGGGGACCAGAAAGATCTTCGCCTCGCCCCCGAAGGGGGAGAGGCCGCCGAGCCGAAGGCTCGGCGGGTGAGGGGGCCGCGCGCCCTATCGCCAGCCGCAGTGTTTCTCGGCGTTCTGCGCGGCGGCCGCCAGCGACGGCTCGGTGCCGGTGGCGAGCGAGCGCAACGTGGCGCGGCCCGCGACCGGATCGCACATCGTCGCCAGCGCCTCGATCGCCGTCACCCGATACGGGTGGCGCTTGTCGCCGGCCAGCGTGACGGCCGCGCCGACCGCGTCCGGGCCGCCCAGGTGGGCCAGCGCGCGCAGCGCCGCGGCCGCGACGCCCTCCAGGGCCAGATCGGCCTCCGCCTCGTTGACCAGCCCGCGCAGCACCGTCGCCAGCTCGGGCGCCGCGCCGGCGTCGCCCGATTCGCCGAGGAGCGCGGCCGCCAGCTCGCGCACGGTGGCCGCCTCGTTGGCGTGCGCGACGGTCTTGAGCAAAACCGTCCGGGCCCGCTTGTCCTTGCAGCGGACCATCCCCACCAGCGCCGCGCGGCGCACCTCGTCGACGTCTCGCGCCACCGCGCGCAGCATCAGGTCGCCGGTGCCCGGCGTGCAGAGACGGCCCAGCGCCTCCAGCTCGGCGCGCCTCACGAACGGCCACGGCTCTTGCTTGGCGCTGCCGATCAACAGGGCGGTCGCGTCGCGGTCGCCCAGCTGTCCCAGCGCCAGCGCCGCCGTCTCGCGCACCCGCGGGTCGCCGTCCTCCAGCGCGCTGCGCAGGGCGGGGCGCGGATCGACGCCGGCGCCCGGCGACAGGTTCGCGAGCTCGCGCGTGGCGAGATAGCGAAGCACGGGCTCGGGGTCGTGCTCCCGCAGCTGCGCCAGCGCCGCCGGATCGCCCGCGCCGCCCAGCGTCCCCAGCGCCATCACCGCGCGGCCGCGCACCTCGAAGCTCCGCTCGGGCGCCAGCGCCGCGCGCAACGATCCGATCGCCTCCGCCCGGCGGCCCGGATCGCGCTTGACCACCGTCGGCAGCGCCCGCAGAAGGTCCGCCTCCCGCGCGCCGCCGTCGTGGGGCCCGGTCGCGATCGCCGCCATCACGACCTCGCCGGCCAGCTTGGGCGCCCGGCCGATCGCGCCGACCACCGCGGCTCGCAGCGGCGCAGGCCCGCGGCCCAGCGCCTCGACCAGCGCCTCCGCGGCGTGCGGATCGTCGAGCGTGCCGAGCACGCGCGCCGCGCGGGCCCGATCATCCACCGTCGCCTTGTCCGAGGCCAGCAGTGCGGCCAGCGGCGACACCGGCGCCGCGGTGGCGCGCATCAGGGCGTCCGTCACCAGGCGCTCTTCCTTGTCGGTCGCACCGGCCAGCGCGCCGGCCAGGGCCTCGAGGACGACCGGGCTCTTGGGCGCCGGCTCCAGCGCCGTCAGCCCCTCGACCAGGCATTCGCGTCCGTATCCCTTCGCGCCCAGCACGGCCTGCGCGGTCGGCAGCAGCGCCGCCGGGCCGAGACCGATCAGCAGCGGAAGGCGGGCCGTGCAGTCGGGCGCGGTAGCGAGGTCGGCCACCAGACGTTCGGCCCCTCCGGGGCTGTCGAGCTCGGTGAACACCGCGAGATCGCCGATGGCGGTGGTGCCGAAGCTCTTCGGCGGCGCCGCGTCCTTGCCCGGCGCCACCTCGGTGACGACGATCGTCAGGCACGACGACAGCACCGGTTTCGGCAGCGGCACCCAGAACGGATCGCGCCAGTGCGCGGCGTCGGCGGCGGGATCGGCGGGGAGCTCGACGTCGAAGCGCTGCTCGCGCACCGGGCCGAACGCGATCTGAAAGCGCCGCACGCGGTTCTTGGCGCGGAACGCGTCCAGGCTGGCGCCGTCGCCGGGGAAGATGCGCAGCCCGCGCACGGCGTAGCCGCCGGCTGTCGTGCGCGCGGTCAGGAATTCGCCGCGCCCGTCGCCGCCCGTCCCTTCGGTCCAGGCGGTCGCGACGTCGCCGTCGTTCAGCTCGACCGGCGCGCCCAGCCCGCGCGCGTCGCCGCCGGAGGCGCGGGTGCTCGACGCCGCGATCCAGTGGAAGCCGCCGAGCGGTCGGCCCGCCGGCATCGCCGGGTCGCCGCGGCGCGCGACCAGCTTCTCGATCCCCGGCTCGGGCAGCGGCGACATCACGGGGCGAAACCGGCCGCTGTCGAAGTCGTAGACGCGCGGGAACAGGCGGGGCGGGGTGCCGTCACAACGAGTGACGCCGGCCGCGGTCTGGAACTCGAGCACGCGGTCGGCGTCGAGGTCGACCCCGACCGACGTCTCGCCGTCGGCGTCGCGCGGCCCCGCCATGCCCGACCAGAGCGTTCGCCGCTTGCCGCCGATCTCGCCGACCCAGACTTCCTCGGCGGGCGTGCCGCGCACCGGGACACGCACCTCCGCCACGCGATGGCCGTCGATGACGACCTCGCGCAGGCGCGGTTGCCCGCGGCGCAGCGCGGCCGTCTTGAGCGCCACGTGGGCGGCCACGGCCGCGCCGTCGCGGACGTCGATGCCGCCGTCCCCGGCGGGCGCCAGGGTCAGGGGCGCCGCCGCGAGGGCGGTCGCGGTCCACAGCATGGCGGGGACGGCCGTGAACGAAACACGCATGTTCTGCGGATACTACGCCACCTGCGCTATATACGAGCGCCTCAATGGACACCTCGGGCACCGTCGCCGGCACGATCGCGATCCTCGGCCGGCCAAACGTCGGCAAGTCGACGCTGCTCAACCGCATCGTCGGCGAGAAGCTGGCGATCGTGACGCCGAAGCCGCAGACGACGCGCAACCGGATCACGGGCGTCTACAACGGCGATCGCGGTCAGATCGTCTTCGTCGACACGCCCGGGGTTCACGGGGCCAAGAAGGGGCTCAACCGTTTCATGGTCGACGAGGCGATGAACGTGATCCCCGACGTCGACGCCGCGCTGCTGGTGATCGACATCGACGTGGCGGCCAACGTGGGGGCCGGCGCCGGTTCGGGCAAGGACGCCGAGACGGCGATCCTGCACGCGCTCGCCGAGGCGCGCCGTCCGGTCGCGCTCGCCGTCAACAAGGTCGACACGCTGAAGGCGAAGTCGCTGCTGTTGCCGATGCTCGAGCGCTGGAGCAAGAACCAATCGCTGCGGTCGATCGTGCCGGTCTCGGCGACGCGCGGCACGAACGTCGACCGGCTGATCGCCGAGCTCTGGTCGCTGTTGCCGGAGGGGCCGCCGCTCTACGGGCCGGACATGCTGACCGATCGCAGCGAAAGGTTTTTGGCGGCGGAGCTGATCCGCGAGCAGCTGTTCCTCGGCCTCCGCCAGGAGATCCCGTACGCGGTCGCGGTCGTCATCGAGGAGTGGCAAGAACGCGCGGACAAGAACGACGTGGTGATCGCGGCGACCATCGTCGTCGAGCGCGAGGGCCAGCGCGCCATCATCCTCGGCAAGAAGGGGGCGATGATCCGCGAGATCGGGACCCGCGCGCGCGGCGCCATCAGCGATCTTCTGCAGCGGCCCGCGCACCTCAAGCTGCACGTGAAGGTTCACCCCGACTGGACGACGTCCGCCGACGCCCTGGCGCGCTACGGGTACGCGGCGCCATGACGGTCGACGACCTTCCCCTTGTCGCGCTGCTCGGGCGGCCGAACGTCGGCAAGTCGTCGCTGTTCAACCGCCTGGTCGGCGGCCAGCCGGCGCTGGTCGAGGACGCGCCAGGCGTGACGCGCGATCGGCGCTACGGCGTCGTCGACTGGGGCCCGGCGCGCTTCCGGGTCGTCGACACCGGCGGCCTGGATCCGCTGGCGACGGGCATCCTGGCCGCCATGCGGCAGCAGACGCTGCGCGCGCTCGACGAGGCCGACGTGGTGGTGTTCGTCCTCGACGCGCGCGAAGGCGTCACCGCCGTCGACGGGGAGGTCGCCAAGCTGCTGCACAAGTCGGGAAAGACGGTCCTGATCGCAGCGAACAAGGTGGACCGCGACGGCGCGGGCGCCGCCAGCGAGGCCTACGCGCTCGGCTTTCCGGACGTGTTCCCGGTCTCGGCCAGCCACGGGCGCGGCGTCAGCGATCTCCTCGACGCGCTGGTGGCGCGCCTGCCCGAGCACGCGGCGTCCGCGGCCACGAACGCGTCCCCGCCGCCGCGCCGGGACGACGACACGCGGCCGATCCGGATCGCGTTCGTCGGCAAGCCGAACGTCGGCAAGTCGTCGCTGGTCAACTGCCTGCTCGGCGAGGAGCGCGTGCTGGTCCACGACCAGCCGGGGACGACCCGCGATCCGATCGACACCGCGTTCTCGTTCGGCGGCCGTGAATACGTCCTGGTCGACACCGCCGGCATGCGCCGCCGCCGGTCGATCGACACGCGCGCCGAGCACGTCTCCGCCGCGATGGCGCGCGACCAGATCGACCGCTGCGACGTCGCGGTGCTGGTCGTCGACGCGCGCGACGCCGCCACCGCCGAGGACGCCCGCCTGGCCGGCGAGATCGAGGCCTCGGGCCGGGGCGCGCTGGTCGTGCTGAACAAGAAGGACCTGGTCGGCCGCCGCGACATGGACGCCAAAATCCAGACCACCCGCGAGGCGCTCGCCTTTCTCGCCTACGCGCCCGTGATCGTGACGTCGGCGGTGACGCGCGCCGGGGTGACGGGCATCGTCACGGAGGCGACGCGCATCTTCGGCGAGGCGTCGAAGCGCGTTCCGACCGGCGCGCTCAACAAGCTGCTCGCCGAGCTGGTGGCCCGCCAGCCGCCGCCCTCCGGCCCGGGCGGCCGCCACGTCCGCCTCTACTACGCGACGCAGGCGAGCGTCCGCCCGCCGACGGTCTTCATCAGCACGAACCACGCCGCCGACATCGGCCACGCCTACCGCCGCTTCCTGGTCAACCAGCTGCGCAAGACCTACGGCTTCGACGGCACGCCGGTGCGGCTCGTCTTCCGCGCCCACGCCCAGAAGCGGCGGGGCGGATCGGCCGCGGCGGTCGCGTTCAAAAAATCCAAGAAACGCGCGCGGTCGCGGTGAACGAGAACGGGTTCGTTCCCAGGTTCAGCGGGTCCGACAAGAGGTCGGCGGGCTCGAACAGGTAGTGGAAGGCGACCCCGGCCGTCAGCTGGCGGCTGACGAAGTAGTCCGCGCCGACGCCCAGCTGCATCGCCAGCAGCGTCTGCGGCACCACCACCGCGCCCCCCACCTGCGCGACGCCCGCCTGCAGGTCGGCGTAGGGGACCAGGCGGAGCACGTCGAACGTGTACATCAGCCCGACCAGGGCGGCGTCCGTGTGGATCGTGCCCGCGGGGCGCATGTCCATGGCGTTGGACTTGCTGACGTTGTGGGTGGACGCCTCGAACGACATGCGCAACGCCCAGGCGTCCGTCAACCCGTACTGCAGGTCCAGCCCGCCGGCGAGCCCCCACGGCTTGCGGCCGTCGACGCTGACCGTCCCTGCGCCGGCGCGCAGCGCGATCTGCCATTCCCGCTCGCCCACGGCGCCCGCCAGGCGGGCCGACAGCAGCGGCGCGGCGAGCGCGGCCAGGAGGATCGCGGTTCTCACGCGCGCAGTGTACCGGAAGAGGCTCAGGCGAAGCGCATTTGACCGGGCCGTTATGGTCTGTTAAGTCCGGTCGCGGGATCCCGTGGCCGCCAAGAAGCTATCCAAGAAAGCCCTGAAGCAACCCGACCAGTTCGTCGGGTTCTGGCAAGTGGCATCGCAGCGCATCGGCCGTTTCGCGGCCGCCAACGCCAAGGTGCTGGTGATCGGCACCAGCGCGCTGGCGACCGTGGTCGCGGGCTCCGTGGTCCTCGCCACCATCGCCGAGGGGAAGGCCGAGAAGGCGTCCTCGGCGCTGAATCGAGTCCAGAAGATCGCGGGCGCCGAATTACTGATTCCCGGCGCGCCGCCCCCGAAGGCGGATACGAGCGACGCGATCCCGCGTTTCGCGACGGAGAAGGAGCGCCTCGAGGGTGCCCTCAAGGAGCTGGACGCGCATTTCGGGTCCGGGCACGCGCCGCTCGGCCCCGAGGCGGGCCTGGTCCGCGGCGGGCTGCTGCTGGGCCTCGACCGCCCCGACGAGGCCCAGGCCGTCTACGAGAAGCTGCTCGGGGACAAGCTGGATGCCCGGCTGCGGTTTCTGGCCCGCGAGGGTCTCGGCTACGCCTACGAACGGAAGGGCAAGATGGCCGAAGCTCAGGCGACCTTCGGGAAGCTGGGCACCGATGCCGGCAACCTGGGCGATTTCTACAAGGACAGGGCCCGCTACCACGAGGCGCGCCTGGCCGAGCTGCAAGGCAACCCGGGCGAGGCGGCGCGGATCTATCACGAGGTGCTGGATAAACACCCGACCACCTCGTTGCGCGAAGAGATCTCGAATCGGCTCGCGCTGCTAGAGCTGAAGTGACCGGCGCGACGCGTTCCGCGCTGGTCGCGCTCGCCCTCGGCGTCGCGGCGGTCGGCTGCGCCTCCGCGACGGTCCGGCGCCTCGACGAATCCGCGACCTCGCCCCA
>DATFXS010000785.1:0-3506 GCA_035315605.1 Polyangia bacterium | reverse complement strand
ATCGGCGGCGGCGAGAACACAAAGGCGACTCCGCCGGTCACTGCCGCGAGCCGCTTGTTGAGATTGTCAATAAGGCCGAAGTACTCGGTCTCCGGCGTCTTGCGCTGATCCCACGGCTTCAGCGAGATGAAGAAGAACCCGTCGTGCGTCGTGCTCACCGTCGCCAGGATCGTGTAGCCGGCGACGGCAGTCACGTACTCCACGCCGGGCGTCTCGCTGATGACCTTTTCTGCCTGCCGCATGACTTCGGTCGTGCGCTCCAATGACGCAGGGGGCGGCAGGCTCACGCCCCCGAAGAGGAAGCCGTTGTCCTGGGGCGGAATCAGCCCGCCGGGCAGCCTGCTGCCCAGCCAGCCGGCGGCGACCGAGATGACGACGAGCAGCGCGACGGCGACGAGCCCTTTGCGGATCAAGAAGCGCGACACGGCGACGTAGCGTCCGGTGAACGCGTTGAAGCCCGCGTTGAACTTGCCGAAGAACCAGCCGAGCGGGCCACGGCGCTCCTTCCGCTCGCGCAACAGCAGCGCCGCCAGTGCTGGCGACAGCGTCAGGGCGTTGAACGCCGAGATTACAACCGAAACGGCGATCGTCACCGCGAACTGCTGATACAGGAGCCCGGTGATGCCGGGAATGAAGATCGTGGGCAAGAACACCGCGCACAGGATCAGCGCCGTTGCGACGATCGGCCCCTGGATACCGTCCATCCCGCGAATCGCCGCCTCGCGCGGCTCGAACCCCTCCTCGATCTTGCGTTCCACCGCTTCGACCACGACGATCGCGTCGTCGACGACCAGCCCGATCGCCAGCACGAGCCCGAACAGCGACAGCGTGTTGATCGAGAATCCGAGCAGCGGAAACAGCGCGAACGTTCCGATCAGCGACACCGGCACCGCAACCGCGGGGATGATCGTCGGCCGCAGGCCCTGCAGGAAAACGAACACGACCAGGAGCACGAGTGCGAGCGCCTGCCCCAGCGTCGTCAAGATCTCCTGGAAGCTCGCGGTGACGGCGAGCGTCGTATCGAGCGACACCACGTAGTCGAGGCCGTCCGGGAAGCGCTCCTTCGCCTTCTCCATCAACGCCCGCGCCCGTTTGACCGTGTCGAGCGCGTTCGATCCCGGCGCCTGGTAGATCGCGATGATCGCCGCGGGCGAGCCGTTCAACTCGCCGTTGAAGTAGTAGTTTTGCTGGCCGAGCTCGATCCGGGCGACGTCCTTGATGCGCACCAGGGACCCGTCCGGCCGCGCCCGGACGACGACGTCGCCGAACTCCTCGGCGGTGAGGAGACGGCCCAGCGCCTTGACGTTCCAGGTCGACTGCTGGCCCGGCGGCGCGGGTGCGGCGCCGACCGTCCCGGCCGGGTTGACGATGCTTTCCTGTTCGATCGCGTTGATGATGTCGCGCGTGGTGACCCCCAGCGCCGAAAGGACCGGCGGCTTGACCCACAGGCGCATCGCGTACTGGCCGGCGCCGAAGATCGTCACCTGCCCGACCCCCGGCACCCGGGTCATCGGGTCGTGGATGTTGATATACGCGTAGTTGGCGATGAACCTCTCGTCGTACGTGCCCTTCGGCGAATAGAGCGAGAACACCGCCAGCGGTGCGGTGCCGCCAGTTGTGATCGTGACGCCCTGCTGCTGCACCGACGGCGGAAGCTGCGCCTGCGCCTGCAGGTAGCGGGACAGCGCCAGGATCTGGTCGGTATTGCCGTCGGTGTCGATGTCGAAGTCG
Organism: Polyangia bacterium; assembly: GCA_035315605.1. GTDB lineage: Bacteria > Myxococcota_A > Polyangia > Fen-1088 > Fen-1088 > JADGRB01. The sequence goes on along the minus strand of DATFXS010000785.1, from coordinate 1,775 downwards.
ATGTACAGGTTCATCGTGCCGTTCGACGCGCTGATCGAGTACATGTAGATCATCCCGTTGACGCCGCTCATCTGCTCCTCGATCGGCGTGGCGACGGCGTTCTGCACCGTCACCGCGTCGGCGCCGACGAAGGTGGTCGCGAGCTGGATCTGCGGCGGGATGATGTTGGGGAACTGGGACAGCGGCAGCCGCGTCGCCGAGATGACACCGACCAGCACCATGATGATCGAAATGACGATCGCGAATACCGGCCGCTCGATGAAGAACTTCGACATCGCCTATTTCCCCGCGGCGTCCTGCTTCGCCGGTGCCTGCATCTGCGTCGGTGCGGCCGGAGGCTTGGGCGCGAGCGCTGCCGCCGGCCGAGGGGCGATCTTCTCCCCGGGGCGCAGACGGGCCAGGTTCTCCACGATGACTTTGTCACCCGGCGCGACACCCTCGAGGATCACCTGGTCGGCGCCCTCGACCGGCCCGGTCTTGACCACCTTCGTCGCGAAGGTGTCGGGCCCGGACACGATCGCGACCACCGGCTGGCCCTGGAAGTCCACCACAGCGCGCTGCGGCACCAGCGTTGCGCCCGGCAGGTGCTGGGTCACGGCGCGCACGCGCACGAACTGGCCGGGACGCAGCGCGCCCCCCGGATTCGGAAAGAGACCCTGAACCTTGATCGTGCCGGTGGTCGGGTCCACGGCGAGTCCCAGATCCTTCAGCTGCCCGCGTTGCGGGTAGACCGCGCCGTTGGCGAGGATGATTTCGAGCGGCGGCGCCTTGGCAAACTCCGCGGCGTTGCCCTTGCCGGTGCCCTTGGGCGCGAACACGAGATACTGCTGCTCGCTGATCGGAAACTCGACCTTGATCGGTTCGAGGGTGGCGACGGTGGTCATCACGGTCGACGGGCTCACGAGATCGCCCACCTTCGCCACGCTGATGGCGGCAATGCCGCCGATCAGCGACGTGACCTTCGTCCACCCGAGATTGAGCTTTGCCTGTTGCAGCGCGCCCTGCGAGGCGGCGACGGCCGCCTCGTTCGCCTTCTGCTGCTGCACGGCATCCAGGTATTCGAGTTGGCTGACCGCGCCCTTCTGCGCGAGCGGCGCGTAGATCTTGACATTGATGTTGCTGCGTTCGAGGTTCGCTTGCGCGCGCGCGAGATCGCCTTGCGCCGTGGCGAGTGCGGCCTGGTATTGCGACGGATCGATCTGGTAGAGCTGCTCGCCGGCGACGACCACCGCCCCGTCGCGGTAAGTCTGCCGCAGCACGTAGCCCTGCACCTTGGGACGAATCTCGGCGGTCACTACGCCTTGGGTGTTGCCGATCCATTCGGAAACGACCGCAACGTCCTTGCGCGATGCCTCGACAAAACCGACTGCGAGGGCCGGCCGAGCCTCCGGCGCGTGCCGGTCGCAGCCGGTCGTGCCGAGGAGAGACAGCAGCAGCAGCCCGAAGGCCACGCGCGGGCGAGGTGTCGGAGAAGCGGTGGCCTGCTCAGCGGATTTGCGGTTCATGCCCGTGCCTCGATGGTCTATCTGACTAGGTCGGAGTAAAGATCGTCGTGTAGCCGAGGTTGAGGCGCGCCTGCTCGACGTTGGCCTTTGCGGTTTCCACGGCTGCAGCGGCCGCCTCCTCCTGGCCGGTCGCATCGTCGAGTTCCCTCTGGCTGAGCGCGTTCCGCCCCGCTAGCGGCTTGACGTGGGCGAGGTTGTCGCGCGCGACCTGTAACCGCGCCTGTTGTTCGGCGAGGGCGCCCCGCGCGGCATCGAGCGTCGCCTGGAACG
>DATFXS010000784.1:0-4175 GCA_035315605.1 Polyangia bacterium | reverse complement strand
ATCTCGACCTCGCATGTTCACACCAAGAACCGAAACAGTGCCAAATCAAGTTCGGCGGGTCTGACCGATTGCTGCCCTTTTCAAGTTTGGCGTAGGCTTGAGGAGACCCGTGCGAATCCAGCGCCCGTCCGTCGACCTCCGCGATCCGGTTCGCTGGAAGCGGGGCGTCGTCATCGCCACGTTGTTCATCGTTCCGGTCGCCGTGGCGGCCTGGCCATGGTCCTTCCTGCCTCTGCGCTGGCAGTACAGCTCGATACGCGAGGCCGAACCGGTCATCGCCGCCACCGATCAGCTCTGGGTCCGGTTGGGACGTCTGCCGACCTACGACGAGTTCCTGCAGGCCGCCGATCCGCTGGTGGCCAGCACGCTCAACTACGAACCCAGCGCCGACGGGTACCAGTTGATGATCGTGTGCGGATTCGGTTGCGCCCTGAAGTTCGATTCCCGCACCCACCGCTGGCAGAAATGGCCGACGAGCTGAACCTCACGCCCCTGTCCGTCGCCGCGATCATTGTAGGCCTTGCGATGCCGGTGACAGCGGCCGCGGCGCCAACCAAGCCATGCACCCTCGGAGCCACGCACGCGACGATGCGCGCCTCGACGCCGCCCGCCTGGCTGTCGGGCGAGGAGCAAAAAGGCGCGTGCGAGATGGACAGGCGGGGACAGCTGCCGAGACAGCGGGGCGCCGCACTGACGGTGAAGCTCGGTCAGAGTCCAGACGGCCCCTTTACGGTCTCGCTCGTCGGGCCACAAGGATCGGGTCGTACCTGGAGCGTCGGCGTGTCATTCCAATCGCCGGCGGGCCTGCGCGGCTTCTGTTTTCTGACGTCCACCGTGGGATGGCGACACGTCGGCGGGAACGACGCTCTGGCCGGAAGGCGGCTCAGGAACTGACCCGCACAGCCGGCTGCGCCAAATGAGGCCGACAAACGTGGTGCTCATCAAAGAGATTGTCCGATGGATCTTCGAGCGGGATCCGCGCAATGGTCGCGAGCCCATCCACCTCGGCTTCGAACTGGACAGTGATCTGGTGGCGTCGCTCGGCTTCGATGCTGGCCAGAGGCGCTCGTGCTTCCTTTACAGCGGCGTCCCGTTCGAGTTCGTCCCCTTTGGTTGGCAAGGCGGAGATGCGCTGCAGTACGGTCATCTCGTGCACGCGCCGGAGCTCGGGCAGATCGACTATCCGGTCGGCAGCTTCTCGCCGTCGGACGACACGGGTGTCTGGTGGTTGGGCGACGATACGCGCGCCGGCATCCAGAATTTGCTGTCGGCGAATCTGCGCGTCGCCCAGGAAGATCCCGACTGGGGAGGAACCGTCGACGACTTCCTCGGCGACGAGGCGCTGGTCGCGTTGTGCGAGCGATTCGCCTTTCAGTTGGTCCCAACAATCGACCCCGATGTGACCCGTGGGGGACGATCGGATCGGCGCATTGCTCCCCTGGTCCCACCCGGATGGCTCTTCAAGCCGACGAGAAACGGCGTCGGTGTGCTCGCGCCGGAGGCGTCGTTCGCGTCGTTGCCGCCTTGCTCGCGTACGACCACCAGGGCGATCTGCAGCCATTCCTCGACCGAGCGCGCGGATACCTCCAGGCCGCTCAACCTGGGTCCGCGCTCTGCCAGCTCTACGAAGTGCACCGGGCGGGCGCGGCGACCGCTGAGTACGAGGCGTTGATCCTCATGCAGCGAAGCTACGAGCAGCTCGGACGCCCGCTGCTTGCGGATCGCGTGGCGAGGCGTCTCGCTCGCTGTCCGGCGCTCTTGAAATGAATTTTGTCGGGGCGACTGGATTTGAACCAGCGACCCCCTGTCCCCCAGACAGGTGCGCTAACCAGGCTGCGCCACGCCCCGTGACGTCTTCGTTATGTTAGTTCGTCAGGTCAGTCAGCGCAGATACGTATCAGATCCGTGAGCCCCTGCTTGATCTTTCGTAGGGTGTCGACGCTGACGTCGGATTCGGCCGGCGGTGGCATCGGGGCCGGCCCCTCGTCGTGGCCGAGCTCGCGCAGCCGGGCGCGCGCGCCCTCGATGGTGAAGCGCTGCTCGTAAAGGAGGTGCCGGATCTTCAGCAGCAGCTCGACGTCGCGCTTGCGGTACAGCCGCTGCTGCGATCTCGTCTTCTGCGGACGCACCGATTTGAACTCGGTCTCCCAGTAGCGCAGCACGTACGGCTTGACCGCGCACAGCCGCGCCGCCTCCCCGATCTTGAAGTACGGCTTGTCGGGTAGCCCGGAGGCGTCGGTCGGTATCGCGCGCCTCGCCATTCGCGCCCGCGGCTAGTCGTTCAGGACGTTCTTCAAGACCTGGCTGGGCTTGAAGGTCAGCACGCGCCGCGCGCTGATCGTGATCTCCTGGCCGGTCTGCGGGTTGCGGCCCGCGCGCGCGTTCTTGTCGCGCACCACGAAGTTGCCGAAGCCGGAGATCTTGATCTTCTCGCCGCGCTCCAGCGTCTCCTTGATCGTGTCGAACACGGTCTCGACGATTTCTGCGGCTTCCTTCTTGGAAAAGCCACCGACCTTCTCGTAGACGTTCTCCACAATATCGGCCTTCGTCATGGCCCTGTTTGTATCGAAAATTCCCTTTCGGGTCAATGACTTAGTGTTTTTCCCTCACGAATGCCATTACCGGATGACGACCGACGGGCTCGCCTTCAACGCGCCGACGACGCGGGCGTGGGCCGCGTCGACCTCGGCGTCGGTCAGCGTGCGGTCATCGGCGCGGTACGTCAGCGACCACAGCATCCCCTTCTTGCCTGCGGGCGCGTACTTCGGGTCGCGATAGTCCTCCAGCACGCCGAGGTCGCGCAGCAGAGGTCCCGCGGCCGCTACCATGCGCGCGCGCTGCTCGTCCGCGCTCTCGGCGACGTCGATCCAGAACGAGATGTCGCGCGTGACGGCGGGGAAGCGCGGCGGCGGCACGCTGCGGACCGCCTGCCGGCGCCCCTCGACCGCGTTCAGCAAGACCTCGACGCAGACGGCGCGCTGTTCGAGCCCCAGCGCCTTCGCGATGCGCGGGTGGACCTCGCCGCACAGGCCGACGCGCGTCTCGCTGCCATCGACGAAGATGGCGGCGCCCGCGCCGGGGTGCAGCGGCCCGTCGCGGAGCGGTGCGAACCGCGGCGACCCGATGCCGAGCCCGCGCAACAGCTCGACGGCGACGTGCTTGGCGTCGAAGAAGTCGACGGGCGCGCCGGGCTTCAGCCAGTCGGGCCGGCGGCCGGTCAGGATCGCGGCGGCGTAGAACGGCTCCTGCGGCGCTTCCTTGGCGTCGGCGGCGCGCCAGACCACGGGGCCGACCTCGAACAGGCCGACGTCGCCGACACCGCGCGCGACGTTGCGGCGCGCGGCGTCCAGCAGCGCGGGCAGCAGCGACGTCCGCATCAACTCGTAATCGGCGGAGATCGGGTTCTTGACGACGATGCCGTCCGACAGCGGCGCGCACAGCGGCGCCAGCCAGGCCCGCGGCACGAAGCCCCAGCTGACGATCTCAGACAGCCCCAGCGCCGCCAGCAGATCGCGCGCGCGATCGGCGAACGCCTGCGGGCTGGGCGCGGGCGCGCCGCTGGATCGCGGCAGCCGGGCCGGCGCCTTGTCGTAACCGACCAGGCGCATGACCTCCTCGACGAGGTCCTGCTCGATCGAAAGGTCGGGACGGAAGCTCGGGATCGTGGCGTTCAAGCGATCGTCACCGTCGGGCGTGCTGGCGACGCCGATCGCCGCCAGCTTATCGGCGGCCTGCGCGAGCGGGATGTCGAAGCCCGCCAGGCGCGAGAGGCCCCCGGCCGAAAGCGACACGCGCCGCACCTCCTGCTGCTGCGGGTAGCGGTCGATCCCCTCGCCCGCCACGGCGCCGCCGCCCGCGCGCGCCAGCATCGCGGCGGCGCGCCGGCTCGCGTGCGGAACCCCTTCCGCGTCGACGCCGCGCTCGAAGCGATGCGACGCCTCGCTGTGCAGGCCCAGGCGCTTGGCGGTGCGGCGGATCGCCCGCGGGTCGAACGTCGCCGTCTCCAGCAGCACCGCGGTGGTCGTCGCGGAGATCTCGCTGTCCGCGCCGCCCATGACGCCCGCCAGCGCGATCGCGCCGCCGTCGTCGGCGATCACGACGTCGCCCTCCTGCAGCGGGCGGTCGACGCCGTCCAGCGTCGTCATCCGTTCGCCCCGATTCGCGCGCCGGATCTG
>DATFXS010000783.1:0-5390 GCA_035315605.1 Polyangia bacterium | reverse complement strand
GCTGAAGTGGCTCTGGTACTCGACGTCGGTGACGGGGCCGGCGCCGTTGTCGCTGTTGCCGACCTCCAGCATGTCCGGATCGTTCCAGTGGTTCGGGCCACCGTAGGCGGCGAGCGGCATGTTGGTCTTCACGCTGGTGATGATCGATCCCGTCTCCGTCGAGTTCGGATCGGGCGTCCACAGGTTCTTGATGTCGGTGGTCGTTCGCTGCAGCTGGCCGGCGCGGTTTGCCCACTCGTAGAACGACCAGGCGCAGACGCTGAAGACGATGTTGTGCCCCACGACCTGCTCGGCCGCGTCCAGCTGCATGCGCATCGTCTCGTAGCTCGGTTCGATGATCGGGCCGGGGTTGGGGCCGGGGTCGGGGCAGTTGTCGTACTTCAGGTAGTCCACGCCCCACGACGCCATCGTCATCGCGTCCTGCATCTCGTAACCCTGGGAGCCGGCGCGGTGGCCGCAGGTCTCGGTGCCGCGATCGCCGTAGAGGCCCAGCTTCAGCCCCAGGCTGTGGACGAAGTCGGCGACGGGCGCGATGCCGTTCGGGAAGTGGACGGGATCGGCCTGGAGGTTGCCGCTCGCGTCGCGCGCGGCGAGCGACCAGCAGTCGTCGATGTTCACGTACTGGTAGCCGGCGTCCTTCATGCCGCTGTCGACGATCGCCTGGGCGATCTGCCTGACGAACATGTCGGTGATGTTGCAGGCGAACTTGTTCCAGCTGTTCCAGCCCATCGGCGGCGTCGGCGACCGGCCCGACGCCAGCGGCATCGGGAAGTCGTCGTCGGTCTCGGCGGGCGGGCTCTTCGGGCCGCCACCGCCGCACGCAGGCAGGGTCGCCGCGACGCCGAGCAGACCCGCAAATAGTAAACAAGGCTTACGCATGGACGCGACTATGCTCTGACCGTTCGCACATGACAAGCCAGGCCGATCACCGCTACACGCCGCCGAGGGCCTTCGCGATCGCCTGCTCCGCCAGCGGGCCCATGATCGCGTAGCCGGCCTTGTTCGGGTGAAGGCCGTCGTCGGCCAGATCGCGCCGGAGCATCTTCTTGTCGTCGGACATCGCGGCGGCGTAGTCGAGGTAGACGGACCCGGTGGCGGCCGCGTAGCTCTTGAGCCACTTGTTCAGCGCCGCGATCTGCTCGGGGGGGCGGCGCGGAAACGTGAACTCGGAGGCGGGCGTGTAGTTGTGCACGGGGATCACCGACGAGAGCACGACGCGGACGCCGTGCGCGCGCGCCAGCTCGACCATGTCGGTGAAGTTGGCCTCGATGTCCTCGAGCGACATCGGGCCGGTGTTGCCGGCGATGTCGTTGGTGCCGGCCAGGATGACGACGACCGCCGGGGCCAGCGCGATGACGTCGTTGCGGAAGCGGACCAGCATCTGCGACGTCGTCTGGCCCGAGATGCCGCGGTTGACGTACGGCTTTCCCGGGAAGGCCGCCGCCAGCGGCCACATGTCCGTGATCGAATCGCCGAAGAAGACGACGCGCTTCTCGGTCGGCGCGGGTGCGCCCAGCTTCGCGTTCGCGGCGCGATATCGCTTGAGCTCGCCAAAGTCGTCCATGTACACGTGCGTCCTTCCTTTCCGCCAGGCCTCGAGTCTCTCCGTCGCGCGCTGGAACTGCGCCGGTGTCGGCTGCTGGGCATGCGCGCCGGCGGAGAGCGCGAGGACCACAGCCAGCCCGGTTGCGACGTTGCGGACGATCGGTGACAGCATCGGCTCCTCCTATTGGCTGCCCGCATCGGCGCGCGCCGCCGACGCGGCGACATCGGCCGCGGCCGGCAGGGGCGCGATCGGACCGCCGCCCGCATCCGAAGGCGGCCCCTCGTCCTTGTCCGTTTTTCCGACGCCGGCGCCGGCGCCGCGCGTGTGCGCGACCTTGGCGCGGTAGATCATCCCGCGCTCGACGGGCCGCGACGCCCGCGCCGGGACGTCGTACAGAATGTCGCCGCCCATCCGGCACGCCTCGGTCCGCAGCCGGCCCAGGCAGGCGATCTCGCTCTCGTCGAGGTAGCAGTCGACCTTCGCGACGCCTATGTCGTCCCAGACCGGCACGTCGGGCAGCCCGCGGTGAACCGACAGAGCGCAGCCGGGCGCGCGGCGCGGGTAGCGGGCGTCGTGCGCCCGCGATCCCGAACAGGCGGCGACGACGAAAGCGAGCGCGAAAAAGCGACGGCCGGACATTGCGCTGAGCAGCAGCCACATACCACGTTTCAGGGGACCGGCAGCGTGCGCACGTAGCGCGAGATGCGGCGGTCGTCCAGGTAGCCGACCGCGCGCCAGAACCCGACCGCGTCCGGGTGCGCGTTCTCGACCAGCGCCGTGATGCGCCGGACGCCCCAGCCGATCAGCAGCTCTTCGCCGCGGGCCAGCATCGCCCGCGCCACGCCGCGCCGCCGGTGCGCGGGGTGGGTCGCCAGACGATAGATGTTGCCCCGCCAGCCGTCGAACGCGGCGATCAGCGACCCGATCACGGCGCCGTTCTCGGTCGCCAGCACGAACGCCACCTCCGGTCGCGCGGCGGCCGCGCGAATCGCGTCCACGTTGTCGGTCGCGCTCGGGGTCGCGTCGGCGGCCTTCCAGAGCGCGAGGATCGCGTCGGCGTCGTCGGCGGTGGCGTTTCGCAGCTCCATGTCGATTCCTACCGACCTGAGCCTAGCGCGCGCCGTGATCGCGTCGACCTACTTTCGCGAACGCGGTTTCTTCATCGGCTCGCGCCGAGCGAGTTCGCGCTCCTGGGGCGTAATCATCCCCTGGCAGGCGCGTTGGGTTCCGAAGGTGAGCGCGTCGAGATAGCTCTCGAGCTCGGGGCTGGCGAAAGGAAACGAGTCGTCGGCGTGGAACTCGTGAGCAAGGTCATTGTCCGCACCCGTTGGCGGGAGCGGTTGCGGCGTTCCGTCGGACGCGAGCCGACGCGCGAGCCCTTGCCACGGCCGCTGCGCGAGCACGACGGCCGTCCAGAACACCAGCGCCAGGACGGTCAGGCCGACTGCACGCACAGATCAGCGACACCACGGTCGGTCCAGGGTTCCGCCGAAATTGTTGAACATCTGACGGATTGGAGCGCGTTTTCGCGCCTCGGGCGCGCGGAACGGACCTCTGGCGCCGTGGCCCGCGGCTTGCGTATGCAGCTGCGCAATGAAGACGTGGTTGCTGCTGACGATCGGACTGGCGGCGATCGGCTGCGCGACGCCGACGGCCGCCGGACCCGCCACGGCCGGACCGCCACCGGGCTGGGTCGCCGCGGGCCCGCCGCCATCGGAGGCGGCCGTCGAAACGGATGGCGCGCCGGGGCAGCCGCGCGTCGTCGTCGAGGCGATGTCGCCCACCGAGATCCGCTACCGGGTCGAGGGCGAGACGATCGTGCCGATTCAGCCGCTCCATCCGCCGGGCCCCTCCATCCGTCGGGTCCGGACGCGCCAGGGCATGTGGATCGGCGCGGCGATCGGCGTCATCGCCGGGCTCGCGCTTCCACGTCCCCCGGCCGACGACGGCTGCGAATTCTATTGCGGCCGCGGACTGGCTGCCGTGGGGTTCGGCGCGATCGGTCTCGGATTGGGGGCTGCGGTTGGCGCCATCCTCGGGACGATCGAGGGCCCATGAGACCTTGCGCACTGCTGCTGGCGCTGGTTTGTCTGGGCGCGGCCTGCTCGACGACGACGACCGTCGGGTCGTTCTCGGACGGCTCCGCGCAGCGCTGGCTCGCTGAAAAGAGCTCGTCGGACATGACGGTCGAGACGAACGACTCTGCGTCGAGCCTGGACGACGTTCGCATCGAGGCGATTTCGCCCACTGACGTCCGGTTCCGTGCAAGGTCAGGCGCGGTCGTGCCGATCGAGCGGGTTCGTCGGGTGACGGTCACGAACCACTCGCTTGGCGCGATGGAAGGCCTGGCGAAGGGCGCCGCCGCGGGCGTCGCCTTCGGCCTGGTGTTCGGGCTCCTGGCGACGACGCGGTCGAGCAGCGCGACGGCAGACTGCGATGTCTGCCTCAGCCCAGCGGAGACCGGCGTGTTTGCCGGCGTTCTTTTCGGCGTGCCCATGATGGTCCTCGGTCTGATCCAGGGCGCGATCAACGGCCACCAGGACGTCCTGGAGCTGAAATAGTCAATCGTCGGTACAATCGCGGACCCATGAGATCGTGCGCTCTGTTGGCGGTGATTGTTTTTCTGGGCGCCGCCTGCACGACGACGACGACCGTCGGGTCAATGTCGGACCCAACCGCGCGGCGCTGGCTGGGCGAAAAGGCCCCCGCCGACATGAAAGTGGAGACGAACGACTCCCGGCCTGCCCTGGACGACGTCCGGATCGAGGCGATCTCGCCCACCGACATCCGGTTTCACGCAAGGTCGGGCGAGGTCGTGCCGACCGATCGCGTTCGTCGAGTGACGGTCCGCAACCACGCGCTGGGCGGGATCGAGGGCATGGCGATCGGTGCCGCCGGCGGAGTCGTCTTCGGCGTGTTGCTCGGGCTCGCAGGGGGGCGGGGCAGCACAGGGTGCGACATCTGTTCCTCTCCGTCGGAAACCGCCATTGTTGGCGCCTTGGTGTTCGGCGTGCCCGCCCTCGTCATCGGTCTCGTCGGCGGCGCCATCAGGGGCCATCAGGAAGTCCTCGAGCTGAAATAGCCGGCGCGCCTCCCGCGTTCGCGCGTTTTGCAAAGTTCGCTGTCAATTACGCGACGTCGGCCCGATCAGTACCCCGCGCGTACGGCGCGGCTTGTGCCTCGCGCGGCGGGTGTGGTTTTCTCGGGGGCGCATGAAAAGACGCCTGGGCCTCGTTGTTCTGTGCCTGTCGCTCATCGCCTGCAAACCGGCGCCGCCGAAGACGCCGGGCGGGATCGCCGCCTCCGCGGCGGCCACCGGGGCGGCGCCGCCGCCGCTCGTCGGTCACAACCTGGTCTACAACGGCGACTTCAACAAGGGCGCGCGCAGCCTGCCGTGGAACGGCGAGCTGTCGAAGCCGGCCGACGGCCGCGTGTACGTCGACAAGGGCGAGCTCTGCCTGGAGATCAAGAACCGCGGCATCAACCGGTGGGACGCGCAGCTGCGCCACCAGCACATCAAGCTGCTGAAGGGCCACACGTACACCGTCCAGTTCAAGGTGCGCTCGTCGCAGAAGACGCGCGTCTACTTGAAGGTGGGCGAGGCGGGCCCGCCCTACCGCGAATACTGGAAGCTGCTGTTCGGCGCCGAGCCGGAGGCCCAGGTCTATTCGGGCAAGTTCACGATGGAAGGGGAGGACGACCCCGGCATCGAGATGGCGTTCCACATGGGCGGACAGCTGGCGCGGCTGACGCCGACGCCGTACACGGTCTGCCTGGACGACGTGCGCATCGACGATCCGCAGTACGTCGAGATGCCCGAGCCGGTGCCGCCGCCGGTCCCGAA
>DATFXS010000782.1:0-3328 GCA_035315605.1 Polyangia bacterium | reverse complement strand
CCCGCCGGCCCACCGCCGCCGCTTCCGCCGCGCCCGGCCGAGCTGCCGCCCGTTCCACCCTGGCCGCCACTGCCCGCGCCGCCGCCGCGTCCGCCCGCGCCTGCCGCCGCGCCGGCCATTCCACCTTGACCGCCGCGCCCGCCCGCGCCCGCTGACGAGCCCGCCATTCCCGCCGTGCCTCCGGTCCCGGTCGTGCCTGCGGCGCCGCCGCCGCGTCCGCCGGCGCCTGCCATCGAGCCATCACCGCCGCGGCCCGCGCTGCTTCCGCCGCTGCCGCCCGTTCCCGTCACGTCGCCGCCAACTCCGGCCGCCGCGCCGCCGGTGCCGCTCGTGCCCGCCGTCGAGCCGGCCGTTCCACCTTGGCCGCCCGCGGCGCCGCCGGTCCCTGTGTCGGCGCCCTCGCCGGAGACGCACGCGCCCGTCGCGAGCGCCAGGGCCAAGGGCAAAGCGAGTCTCGTCTTCATGGTCTCTCCCGCGGGTAAGAAAAAATCCGGTGGACCGAAGGAGGCCGAACGTATCACGCACGCCGGCGCGGCGGAATCGGGGCGCGACAGGGGTACAATGGCGCGCCATGGCTGTTTCGCGGCCGCGCCGCCGTTCGCTCGTGACGCTCGGCTTCTTCGCCGCGTTCGCGATCGCGACCTTCGCGGCGTTCTGGCTGCTCGACTACTTCGTCATCGACGCCGGCCAGCACGGCAAGGCCGGGCCGCTCGGTCAGCTCGTCGAATTCGACGCCGAGACGATGCAGAACGCGCTCGGCAGCCTGTCGCAGGTGATCGCCGCCGTCCTGGGCATCGCCATCACGGTCGTCTCCATCGTCGTGCAGCTCGCGGCGACCCGCTACACGTCGCGCGTCGCGGACATGTTCTTCCGCGATCGGATCAACCTCGCCGTGATGGGGTTCTTCGTGGTCGCCTGCCTGGAGGCGCTCTGGGTCAGCCTGACCGTCCAGACGCACTACGTTCCGCAGGCGACGATCACGGCGAGCGTCGTGATGGCGTCGGCCAGCTTGCTCGGGCTGGTGCCGTACTTCGCCTACGTGTTCGACTTCCTCGATCCCGAGAAGGTGATCGCGCGCATCGGGGCCGAAACGCTGGAGCGCGCGACGTCGCGCAAGCACGCCCGGTCGGGCGACGCGGCCGCCGACGCCGCCGGCCGCCAGACGCTGGCGCTCTCCGGCCTGTCGCACCTGGCCGACATCGCGGTCAACGCGCTCGGGCAGAAGGACAAGGTGATCGCCACCGACGCCTCGGCGGCGCTGCGCCGCCTGCTGGTCGAGTATCAGCAGCGGAAGGGGGCGCTGGACGCCGACTGGTTCGCGATCGGCAGCGTGCTGCGCACCGATCCCGACTTCGTCGCGCTCGCGGCCGATTCGCTCGACGACTTGGCGGCCCGGCGCACCTGGCTGGAATGGAAGGGGATGCGCCAGCTGCGCGAGGTGTTCGGCGCGGCGTTGACCACGATGCCGGAGATGGCCCACGTCGTCGCGATCGACACGCGCTACGTCGGCGAGGCGGCGCTGGCGGCGTCCGATCGCGAAGTGCTGGTGCTGACGATCAAGTTCATGAACACCTACCTGCGTACGGCGCTGAACGGGCGCGACGTGCGCACGGCCTACAACACACTGAACCAGTATCGCCAGCTCGCGGAGGCGCTGCTGGCGACGCGCAACGCCTGGCCGCAGGCGGTGCTGGTCGACATCGCCGAGCACTTCAAGTACTACGCGCGCCTCGCGCACGGGATCGGCCTCGGGTTCGTGATGGAGACCGCGGCCTACGATCTGTGCGCGCTGTGCGAGATAGCGAGCGCGTCCGCGGCGACCTGCCACGATCGCCTGCTGGCGGTCTTCCTGGAGATCGACAAGGAACCCGAGACGCAGGCCGAAGAGCGCGCGCTGCGCGGCGTGCGCAAGGCGCAGGCCAAGCTGGCGTCGTATTACCTGCTGCACGATCAGCCGGCGCGCGCGCGGCGCATCTACGACGACATGGCGGGCGAGTCGCCCGAGCGGCTGCGGTCGATCCGCGACGAGATGCTGGCGATCACGTCGAAGGATTTCTGGGAGGTGGTCGACCGCGGCACCAACTTCGACTACCTGCCCGACGACCGCAAGCAGAAGCTGCGCGAGTTCTTCGCCGACTTCGCCTCACTCGCCGCGCCGGCCCCCGCGGCCGAGTAGCAGCGTGACGTAGCGCCAGGAGCTGAGCGCGCCCTGGTTGATTCCCTCTCCTCGCGGAGCGGGGAGAGGGTCAGGGTGAGGGGTCTTCGCGTCCCGGCGTCTCTTCCGGCGGAACATCTATGCGACCGCCCGGGCAGGCGGCGCGGCGAAGAGGCCACGCAGGCGGCCGCGCAGAAGCAGCGCGCCCCAGATCATCGCAGCCACGTAGATCGGTGCGAGGACGTGCGTCGCGATCGGGTCGCCGACGCGGACGTGGGTCGCGATCGCGCCGCCCAGGTAGCCGGTCAGCAGCACCGCGCCGACGACGGCGGTGCGTGGGATCGCGTAGGCGAGCACGCACAGGATCTCGACCAGGCCGATCCCGAACACGACGCTCGGTTGATAGCCAAGCTGGACCGTCCCGGTGACGGCGGGCGCCAGGCGCGCCAGCTTGATGGCCGCGTCGAGCGTCATGAATGCGATCGGCAGGCCGCCGAGGATCCGGCTGGCCCAGATGCGCTTGCTGGATACGAAATTGTCGGTTGAGGTGTTCATCGTCTTTGCCTCCTGCCAGGACGACGAACGAGAGCGTTCCGTTTCGACAGCCCCACCAAACTTTTTTCAGGCCCCCTGGCCCGGCGGCTCACATCGGGTTGGGCGCGGGCGACGTCGCGAGCAGCATGACCTCGGCGGCGACGAGGGCGCGCGAGTAGATCGCGACGTCGTCGACGGCGCCCGCCAGGTTGCGCCCCGGCCCGGGCCACCGCCCCATGAACAGCGTCCCCTGGTGCGGCCCGATCGCCTGCGGGGCCGCCACCTCCGCTGCCGGGACGCCGTTGATGTACAGCGTGAGCGTCTCCGTGGACGCGTCGATGACGGCGGCGATGTGCGTCCATTCGCCCGGGACGAAGCAATTGACGCATTCGGCGTGGATGTAACCGCCGGGAACGAGGGGGTCCGGGTACGCAAAGCGATAGGAGCCGCCGCTGCCGGGCCCGGGCGGGGGCGGCGCGAAGTTCATCGACCAGCCCCCGTTGAACCCCTCGGTGCTCAGCACCGCCGCCAGCGGCGGGTTGACGTCGGTGTACTGGACGAGCAACCAGGCGGCGACGCTGTAGTTCTCGGTCGACTGCGGGAACGGCGGCGAGCCGACCGTCACCTGGTCGATGCCGC